>NZ_JAOECR010000037.1:0-51158 GCF_029836955.1 Stenotrophomonas sp. GD04054
AATAGACATCCCTCACGCCCCGCCGTACCGCCATGACCGACCTCGCCCCGCAGACCCCGATCGAAACCCTGCTGAAGGCGGCGATGGACGGGGCGGTGCCGATCCGCGCCTTCATGGAGGCCTTCGTCGCCTCCGAAGTGGTGCTGCTGACCGGCAGCCTGGTCACCCCCGACGGCAGCGGCTTCGACCCGCTGCTGTTCGACAAGCAGGGCACCCTGCACGTGGCCGTGTTCACCGACCCGTCGCGGGTGGGCATCTACAGCCAGCAGGCCGAACACCAGATCCGCTGGCTGATGCTGGACGTGCTGCGCCGCGTGCCGGGTGGCTATGGCGTGGTGATCAATCCGGGCACTTCGCTGGGCTTTGAGATTTCGCCGAGCGGCGTGGGCGAGATCCTGAAGGACTTCGCCCAGGGCTGAACCGCCACCGCGCTATATTTGTAGAGTCGAGCCATGCTCGACTGCCTTTCGCACAGTGCCAGATCAGTCGAGCATGGCTCGACTCTACAGAACGCTTCCCCATCGAGGCATTGCCATGGAATTCAGGGTATTACCCGCCGATGCACCGGAACGGCAGCAGTTGGCCCGGTGGTACCACGCCGAATGGGGCCGCGACGCCGGCCTGTCGCTGGAACAGGAACTGCAGCGGCTGAACACACCTCAGGACGCCGAGGGTTTCCCGCACCTGATCGCCGCCTTCGATGGAGACCAGGTGGTCGGTGCCGTGCAGCTCAAGCGCCGGGAAATGCAGGCCTTCCCGCAGTACGAGCATTGGCTGGGCAGCGTGTTCGTGGCCGATAGTCATCGCGGGCGTGGGCTGGCTGGCGCGCTGGTCGAACAGGCCGCGGCGCAGGCGGTGCGGATGGGCGTTTCCGAACTGTACCTGCAGACCGAATCGTTGGATGGCGGCCTGTATGCGCGGTTGGGCTGGAAGCCGCTGCAGGAAGCGGACAACCGCAGCCACCGCGTGCTGGTGATGGTGCGCAGGTTGGCCGCATGAGCGCCGCAACGGCCCGGCACCCCCGCTCAGCACTGATCTTCCTGATCGCAGCCATCGTTGCCGCACTGGTCTCCATGCCCCTGCTGCGCGCGGTGGGCATGGTGCTGTGGCCGGTGTTCGTCATTGCCTGGCTGATCAATCTGGGCGCGGCCTGGCATCTGGCCCAGTGGGCGCGCCAGCAGGGCCGTTCGGCGTGGGCATTCGGGTTGCCGGCGGGGCTCGGTACCGTCGCCTCGATCGTGGTCTATGTGCTGCTGGCGTTGCTGGGGCCGAAGGCGACGGTGCGCTGAAGCTTCTCGGTCACCGTGGGCAGTATGCCGAGCATGGCTCGGCACTACAGTAAGGCCGAGCCAAGCCCGCAGGTGTTGCGTGGAGCGCCGGCGGACAGGCCGGCGCCCCGTTGCCTCACATCGTCACCTTGCGCCGGTTGTCATCGCTCACTCGGTCGATCAGCTTGTTGTACGGGTCGAAGCCTGCTTCGTCCGGCTTTTCGTCCACCGTCACCGTGATCTTCGGCGCGGCTCTGGTGATGTGGTGGCGCTGCAGGTACAGCACCTTCTGGTCGCGTTCCTTGCCCGAAGGCCCATTGGCGAACACGCCGATCTCAACCCAGTCATCCATCGTGCCGTCGCTCTCCTTGCCCTTGCCATCGGCGTACTGCTTGGCCGCGTGCAGGTCCAGGGTCACGTCGTAGCGACCGTCATCGCGCTTGCGGGCGCTGGCGGCCATCACGCGGTTGTCGTAGAAGCTGATCTTCTCGAACAGGTCGGTGACCAGCTGCTGACGATCAGCCGGGGTCTCGGCGCGGATGTAGCCCAGCAGTTCGCGTGAGGTGGTGTACGGCGGTTGCTGATAGCCCTTGTCCTGCAGGAAGCGCTTCAACGCACGGTTCAGCGCCTGCTCGCCGATTTCCTCGCGCAGCCGGTAGAACACCAGCGAACCCTTCTGGTAGTGGATGTACTGCTGGTTCTCCACGCGCTCCAGCGGCTGCTCCTCGATGGCCTCGCCACCGCGTCCGGACAGGTAGCCATCCAGCTCGCGCTTGAGGAACTGGCGCATGTGCTGGCGGCCGTACTCCTGCTCCATCACCATCAGCGCAGAGTACTGCGACAACGATTCGGAGAGCACCGTCGCGCCCTGTACGTTGGCACCGATCACCTGGTGCGCCCACCACTGGTGCGCGATCTCGTGCGCGGTCACGTAGAACACGTAGTCCACCTTGTCCGGATCGCGCAGGTCGGCGATGAAGCCGATGGCCTCGGAGTAGGGGATGGTATTGGCGAACGACTGCGCGAAGCGCGCATAGCCCGGAAACTCGATGATGCGTACCTGGCGGTGCTGGTAGGGCGTGAAGTTCGCTTCGTAGTAGGCCAGCGACTTCTGCACCGCTTCGATCATCCGGTCCACGTTGTAGCCGTGCGCCGGGTCGAAGTAGACCTCCACCGGGATGTCCTTGTACTTCGCCTTGCGCACCTCCCAGCGTGCCGACAGATAGGCGTAGAAGTTCAGCATCGGCCGGTCCATGGCATAGCTGAAGCAGCGTCGGCCGTTGACCGTGGTCTCATGCTGCAGGTAGCCCGGGGCCAGCGCCACCTGGTCCGGTGCCGTGCAGACCGTGGTGCGGAAGTCGAGCCAGTCGGCATCGTTGGAGATGTAGGTGTTGGCACGTGCGGCTTCGTCTTCCAGCTTGGGCATGCGCCGCGGCTCACCCAGGTCGCGCTTGCGCCGCTCGTTGCGGTCGCTGATCTCGGCGCCTTCGTTGTAGCCGAACGACGGCAGTACGCGGCTGTTGAAGAACGTGCCGTTGTCGACGATGTTGCTCGGCGCCTGGCCGGCGGTGATGCCGTTGGGTTTCTGCACAACCCGGAAGTGGACGTTGCGGCTTTCACCCGGTTGCAGTGGCGCGGCCAGGCGGTAGATGCGGTAGCCGAGATCGGCATCATGCATCGACAAGGTCTGCCCACCCAGGTCAACCGCGACCAGCTGCTTGTCGTCGCCCATCGAGACATGCACGTCCTGGATCGGCACGGCATGCGTGTTGCGCACCGTCCAGTTCGCATCGATCACCATCGACTGCGATTCGGGGAACAGGTCAACGCGGTTGTCCACCGCCACGATGCGAGGCTGCGGCAGGTTGCGGTACTTCGACAGTTCACGCTCGTAGCGGGCCTGCAGATCCAGCTGCTGGTCGGGCGAGATGAACTCGTTGCGGATGTTGGTGCTCCAGTACAGCCAGCCGCCCACGCCGATGAAGGCCAAGGCCGCTACTCCAGCGAAGACGCCGGTCGGGCCGCGCAGGCGGCGGCCGGCCAGGGCCAGGCGCTGACGCAGGCCCTGGCTGACACCTCGTACCCAGAAGGCTGACGCCAGGCACATCAAGGTCAGCAGGAACAGGGCCCAGTAGCCCTGGAACGCCAGTTGCCCGGTCAGGAAGTGGCCGTAGCCGTTCATGTCCGAATAGGGCGCGTTGGGCCAGCTGCCGAAGTTGTACAGGTTCTGCGTGTAGTCGAGCAGGCCGAGCACGCCCTGGCCGATCATCACCACGATCAGCAGCGCATAACCGACGAACTTGTTGTTGGTGAGCACCTGCAGCACCAGCGCCAGGCCCCCCATCAGGATGTAGACCACCGAATCCAGCGCCAGGCTCCGCAGGTACAGCAGCGGCTCCAGATGCGTGTAGCCCTTGGCCAGCTGCACGCCCATCGCCGCCAGCGCGCCGGCGGCCTGGAAGCAGATGATCACCGCCAGCAGTGCGGTGAACTTGGCCAGCAGCGGCACCCAGTTCGGCACCGGCATGGCATCGGTCACTTCATTGATGCGCGCGCTGCGTTCCTTCCAGACCAGCTCACCGGCGAAGAACAGCACGATGATCACCAGCAGCCAGCTGAAGGCGCCCTGCAGGCCCATGATCATCTGCGAGGTGACCGGCCAGATCGAGGTGCCGTACAGGGTCTGCCGGAACAGCGCGCTGGGCAGGAAGTTGGCCAGGCCGAGCACCAGCAGCACGATGAACGGCACGCTGCGCAGGACGCCACGTGTATCGAAGCGGACCTGGCGCAGGAACTGCTGCCACGCCGTGGTGGTAGTGAATGCCGGTACCACGCGTGGCAGCGTTGCGCGGGTGGGGCGGACGGCGCCGGCATCGGCAACCGGTTGCGCCTGCCTGCGGCCCCAGCGCCGACGGCCACTGCCGCTGCGTTCGGTGCGGAACAGCGCGAAGGTGGCGGCGAACAGCGCGGCAGCCACGCCCAACCACAGGGCGCGATTGGCCAGCAAGTAACCGGCCAGCTCGGGAATCCCGTTGTTGCGTTCGGCGGTGGACCAGTAGCGGATCGTGCGGCCCAGTGCGCGCATGCCCAACGGTTCGCTCAGCACCGCGATCCACGTGTTGTCGATGTCGCGCAGCAGGGCCGCGCTGGCGCCGTACAGCACCAGGTAGGCCACCAGGCCGATGTAGACCCACAGGATCGAGCGCGTCAGCGCCGCCAGCAGCGACAGCAGCGCGGTGGTGAACAGCAGGTTCGGTATGACGATGACCGCGAACGTCCACGCATAGCCCTGCCAGCTGATCGGGCCCATGCGCTCGGGATCGACCCACGGCATGAACGGCGCCAGCCACAGGCCAAATGCGATCAGCACGTAGACCAGCAAGCCTGCCGCCAGGGCGGCGGCGATGCGTCCGGCCAGGTAGTCGCGGCGTTTCACCGGGCTGGCGAAGATCAGTTCGGCGGTGCCTAGCTCGAAGTCACGCAACAGCGCGTTGCTGACGAACAATGCGGTGACCAGCATGCCAAGCAGGGTGAAGATGCCCAGCATCTGCGCGATCACGGTGGGCGCGTTGCTGTGCACGTTGCCAGTGCCGCCACCGATCTGCACGGCGTCGCTGGAGGCAGCGGCGAAGGCGAGCAGGGCGAACAGCCCGGCCAGCAGCCACAGCAGCGGGGAACGCAGCTGCTCGCGCAGCTCGAAGCGGAAGAAGTTGAGGATCATGGCGTGCTCCGCTCAGGCTGCCGCGCGGGCACGGGCCTGCAGGCGCAGGCGCTGGAAGTACACGTCCTCGAGGTCGGGAGCTACGGTCGCAAAGCCGTCGCCGGGGTCGTTGGCGCTGTGCACGTGGATCACCGGGCGGCCACCGACCAGGCGGGTCGACAGCACCACATAGCGCGCTTCGTGGTCGGCCAGTTCAGAAGGATCGACCTGCTTGCGCCAGACCTGGTGCTGCAGGGCGTCGATGGCTTCGGCAGGACGGCCGGTCAGCAGCACCTGGCCCTTGTTCATGATCGCCATCGTCGGGCACAGATCGGTCACGTCCTCGACGATGTGGGTGGACAGGATCACCGCCACGTTCTCGCCGATGGCGGCCAGCAGGTTGAGGAAGCGGTTGCGTTCTTCCGGGTCGAGGCCGGCGGTGGGTTCATCGACGATCACCAGCCGCGGGTCACCCAGCAACGCCTGGGCAATACCGAAGCGCTGGCGCATGCCGCCGGAGTAGGTGCCGAGCTTGCGCTTGCGGGCGTCCCACAGGTTCACCTGCTGCAGCAGCCCATCGACCACCTCGCGGCGCTGCGCGCGCTGGGTCAGGCCCTTGAGCACCGCGAAATGCTCCAGCAGGTCCAGCGCGCTGACTTTCGGGTACACGCCGAAATCCTGCGGCAGGTAGCCCAGCCGGCGGCGCACCGCGTCCTTGTCGCGCAGCACGTCGATCGGTGTCTCGCCGGGGATGGTGAGCACGGCCGTGCCGCTGTCGGCCTCCTGCAGGGTGGACAGCGTGCGCATCAGCGACGATTTGCCGGCGCCGTTCGGGCCGAGCAGGCCGAACATGCCGCGCGGGATGTCCAGGTTGACGTTGTTGAGGGCATGCACGCCGTTGGCGTACGTCTTGGACAGCGAATCGATCTTCAGCATGCGACGTACACCTTTCAATGGGCGATGTCTGCGCGTTATCCGCGCATCAGCCTCCGTGCGCATCCGCCGTTGGTCATGGGGGGAGAATTCCGCCGTCGCACGTTGGGGCGTGGGGCGGTGGCCTGGCAGCGCTTACCCGCGCAGCGAAGATTCCCGCACCACCAGCTTCACCGGGATGCTCTGGCTCTCCACCGGTTGCCGGCCGATCAGTGCCAGCAGGCGCTCCACCAGCAGCTGTCCGGCCTGCTTGGTGTCCTGCTGCACGGTGGTCAGCGCCGGGGATACCGAGGCCGCCAGTGGGATGTCGTCGAAGCCGGTCACCGCCACGTCCTGTGGCACCCGCAGGCCAGCCTCGCGGAGCGCGCGCATCGCACCGATGGCGATCAGGTCGCTGGCGGCGCAGATCGCATCGATCGGTTCACCGCGCGCCAGCAGCACCTGACAGGCCTCCTGGCCGGAAGCCTCGGTGGTGATCGCATCGTGCTGCAGCGCCGGTTCGGCGGCCAGGCCGTGGTCCTGCAGGGCCGCGACATGGCCGCGGTAGCGTTCCTGGAATTCGGGGTAATGGCTGGAGGCATGGCCGAGGAAGGCGATGCGGCGGCAGCCCTGGTGCAACAGGTGGTTGGTGATGTCATGCCCACCCTGGAAATTGTCGCTGCCGATCGACACGCCGGGCTGGCCGGGCAGGGCGGCGCCCCAGCGCACGAAGTGCGTGCCCTGTTCGACCAGCCGCTGCAGGCGGTCGCGCGATTCGTGGTAGTCGCCGTAGCCGAGCAGGATGATGCCGTCGGCCTTGTTGCTGTCTTCGTAATCGGCCTGCCAGTCGGTGGACAGCTGCTGGAACGAGACCAGCAGGTCTTGCCCGTGCAGGGCGCAGGCGCGAGTGATCGAGCCCAGCATCGAATGGAAGAACGGGTTGATCAGCGAGTCGTCGTTGGTCGGGTCTTCGAAGAACAGCAGGGCCAGCGTGCCCGCATTGCGCAGGCGCAGGCTGGAGGCGTTCTTGTCGACCTTGTAGTTCAGTTCGCGGGCGATGCGCAGGATGCGCTCGCGGGTCTCGGCATTGACCATCGGGCTGCCACGGAGCGCCCGCGACACGGTCGGCTGGGAGACCCCGGCCAGGTGGGCGATGTCCAGGGAGGTGGCTTTGCCTTTGATCGTCATGGGAACGGATAGGGAACGTGCAGCGATCATGATGCCATGAGGCTGGCCCTCCGCTCGCAGGTGCGCTCCTGTCTGGATGAACGGGATTGATGTTGAAAAATGTGACCAATTTGTCACTTTGACCTGATTTGCACAAAAGCGCATTCAGCAGATGGACAGCTGCCATGGCATGGCCCTAGAGTCCGCGCACCAGGGGACAACAAGGCAGTTGACGTGGGCAGTAACGGATCAGGGATCGATCTGCAGGAGTCACTGTGCGTGGACGATGGAGGCGCGCTGGCGTGCTTCGTCGCCCTGTTGGGGTTTCTGGATCGGCCTGCCGACCCCGACCAGCTCCGGCACCAGCTGGGCCACCCCGAAGGCCGTATCGATACACAGGATCTGTTGCGCCTGGCCAAGCGGATGGACGTCAAAGCACGCGTGGTACAGGCGCGGGTAACCGCGCTGCGCGACCATCCGCTGCCCGCCATCGCCTGCCTGGCCGACGGGCGCTATACGCTCGTGCTCAAGGCTGACGCCGAGAACGTGTTGTGCTTCGACGCGGCGGCCGACGGACGCCCGGTCACGCTGTCCCTTGGCGAGTTCTCGCAGGAGTTCGATGGCCGCCTGTTGCTGATGACCACGCGTGAAAGCGTGGCCGGTGCCGTGAGGCGCTTCGATGTCGGTTGGTTCATTCCTGCCCTGGTGAAGTATCGCCGCCTGCTGCGTGACGTGTTGGTAGCCTCGTTCTTCCTGCAGTTGATGGCACTGATCACGCCGCTGTTCTTCCAGGTGGTGATCGACAAGGTACTGGTGCACAAAGGCATCACCACGCTGGAAGTGCTTGCCCTCGGCCTGCTGGTGGTTTCGGTGTTCGAAGTGCTGATGGGCGGACTGCGCACCTACCTGTTTTCGCACACCACCAGCCGCGTTGATGCCGAACTTGGCTCGAAGCTCTTCTCCCACCTCACGCATCTGCCATTGGCCTATTTCCAGGCGCGCCGGGTGGGCGATTCGGTGGCGCGCGTGCGCGAACTGGAAACCATCCGCGAGTTCCTCACCTCTTCGGCGCAGACGGTCGTGCTGGACCTGTTCTTCGCCATCGTGTTCCTGGCCGTGATGTGGCTGTACAGCCCTGCATTGCTGCTGATCGTACTGATCACGCTGCCGCTGTACGCGGTGGTGGTCATGGTGGTCGGGCCGATGCTGCGGCGCCGCCTGGATGAAAAGTTCGTGCGCGGTGCCGAAAACCAGTCGTTCCTGGTCGAAGCAGTGACCGGTGTGGAGACCATCAAGGCGCTGGCGGTCGAGCCGCAGGCGCAGAACCGCTGGGACAAGCAGCTGGCGGGTTACATCCAGGCCAGCTTCCGCGCCAGCATGCTGGCCAACTGGGGCTCGCAGGCGGTGCAGCTGATCCACAAGCTGGCCACCGTGGCACTCCTGTTCTTCGGCGCGCGGCTGGTGATTGACGGCAAGCTGACCGTGGGCGAACTGGTGGCGTTCAACATGCTTGCCGGGCAGGTTGCCGGGCCGGTGCTGCGCCTGGCGCAGTTGGCGCAGGACTTCCAGCAGGCGCGCATTGCCGTGGAGCGGCTGGGCGACATCCTCAACTCCCCTACCGAACCGGCCAGCTCACCCTCGCGTGCCAGCCTGCCGGCAGTGGATGGCCGCATCGCGCTGGAGCACGTGTCGTTCCGCTATCGGCCTGAGGGGCAGGAAGTGTTGTCGTCGGTCAGTCTGGAGATTGCTCCGGGTGAGATCCTCGGCGTGGTCGGGCCCTCGGGATCCGGCAAGTCGACCCTGACCAAGCTGATCCAGCGCCTGCACACCCCGGAGCGCGGCCGTGTGCTGGTGGATGGTGTCGATCTGTCCATGGTGGATCCGGCGTGGCTGCGGCGACAGGTGGGTGTGGTGCTGCAGGAAAACCTGCTGTTCAACCGCAGCGTGCGCGAGAACATCGCCATGGCCGACCCGGCGATGCCGATGAGCCGGGTGGTGGAAGTGGCCAAGCTGGCTGGCGCGCACGATTTCATCCTGGAGCTGCCCGAGGCCTACGACACTCGCATCGACGAGCGCGGGGGCAATCTCTCCGGCGGCCAACGGCAGCGCCTGGCGATCGCGCGTGCATTGGCGATCGATCCGAAGATCCTTATCTTCGATGAGGCGACTTCGGCGCTGGATGCGGAGAGCGAAGAGGTCATCCAGGACAACCTCAAGCGGATGTCCGCCGGCCGCACCGTGATCATCATCGCGCATCGTCTGTCGGCGGTACGCCAGGCCAACCGCATCGTGACCCTCGAACGTGGCCGCATCACCGAGACCGGCACGCACGAGGATCTGCTCCGCGCGGGAGGCCGTTACTCACTGCTCTACACCAAACAGATGGGCCTGCCCGCCGTGGCGGCCCCGCTGAACTGACCACTGCGGGCCCAGCCAAGGACAGCACGCATGTTGAAGGGACTGAGGCATCACCTGGGCATCCTGCGCGAGAGCCTGCGCGCAGAGCGTGCGCAGCCGGATCAACGGGATTCGGCCGCGCCGGACTTCCTGCCGGCGGCGCTGGAAATTCTGGAAAAGCCCCCGAACCCTATCGGCCGCACCGTTCTCTGGTTGCTGATCGCCTTCCTGGCCATCGCATTGGTCTGGTCGTGCCTTGGCCGCCTGGACATGGTTGCCGTGGCCGAAGGCAAGGTCATTCCGCGCGGCAACGTGAAGGTGATCCAGGCGGCGGATCAGGGCGTGGTCCGTGCGATCCATGTGGTCGAAGGGCAGTCGGTGAAGGCTGGCACGCCGCTGCTCGAACTGGATCCGACGGTCAGCCATGCCGAGGTCGAGCAGGCGCGCCAGGCGTTGCTGACCGCGCAGATCGATGTGGCACGGGCGCAGGCCGTGGTTGACCACGTTGCCGGCCGGGCCGGTCGGTTCATCGCACCGGAGGGAGCATCTGACAGCATCGTTGCCATCCAGCAGGCACTGGTGGCCGCCAAACAGCGCGAGTTCGATTCCACCGTGGGCGGCTTGCAGCAGGAGCGCAGCCAGCGCGATGGCGAGCACGGCATGATCCTGGCCGAGATCGCCAAGCTGGAAGAGCAGCTGCCGCTGGCTACAGACCAGCTGAACAAGCTGGAGGAGCTGAGCCGCGACAACTATGTGCCGCGACTGCAGGTGGCCGAAGTGAAGGAGCGTGTTGTCGGCATGCGCCAGGACCTGGCGATCCGACGCGAAGAGCAGCGCAAAGCGACCGCAGCGCAACTGGCGGCCAGCCAGCAGATGAGCAAGAGCCGCAGCGAGTTCGCACGTGAAGCACTGGACGCCCTGACCGAGGCCGAAGCGGCGCGCGCGCTGCGTGGCGAAGAATTGAAGAAGGCCCATGACAAGGCCGGGCACATGGTACTGCGCGCGCCGGTGACCGGCGTGGTGCAGCAGCTGCAGGTGCACACCATCGGCGGCGTGGTGAAGCCGGCAGATCCGCTGATGGTGCTGGTGCCGCACGACGGCGAACTGGTGGTCGATGCGATGCTGCCCAATCGTGATGCCGGCTTCGTCCGCGACGGCCAGTCGGTGGAGGTGAAGTTGGAGGCCTACCCGTTCACCCGCTACGGCGTGGTCGACGGAATCGTGGAGACCGTGGGCCATGATGCGGTGCAGACCGAGAAGGAAGGGCTACGCTACCCGGCGCGCGTGCGCCTGCTGAAGCCCTGGATCGAAGTGGATGGCCGGCGCCGCGCGCTGGCGCCAGGCTTGGCTGCCACGGCGGAGATCAAGACCGGTGATCGCCGCATCATTGAATACCTGCTGTCACCGCTGTCGCGGCGTGTTCAGGAGGCGGGGAGGGAGCGATGAAAAGCGGAGTTCGAGCCTCAAACGGCAACCCTGTACCTATGCGGGCTCTTGGTCTGATTCTCGCGCTGGTACTCCTCCCTTGGCATCTACAGGCACGAGATCACGCCTCCTTGAGGTCGGTGGACCTGCAGGAACGCCTGGTTGGACTGCTGGCCCGACAGGGCGGGGACCACTGGAAGGGCATCCCGCCGAGCACTCTGGAACAGGCGATGCGGGTCAGTTGGCGGCGTGGAGCAGGTTTGCCTTCTTCCGGCAGAGGGGAGGGGGTCACGGTCGAAGGCTGGTCTTTCTGGATGCACACCGAGTTTCGCAACGGTGGCTATCAAACGCGCCTCGACACCTACGTTGCCACGCCAGGGAGCACCTGCACCTTCAATGCCGATCAGTTTGCCCGGAGGCTCAAGGCCATCGGGATGGAGGGTGGGCCAGTCAGATCAACGCTGCTTCCCGAGACCTGGTACCTCGGTGCCAGAAACGTGGAGGTTGCGGTCAGGACATACACAAGCACTACCAATGGTCAGCGCCATCAGTGCGTTGAAACGATCAGCATCGGTCCCCGGGAGTTCTGAACATGCCATCGATCAACAACGAGCTTGAAGCCGTTCTGCAGAGCCTCCGTCAGAAGGGAGGGCAGTTCTCCAAGGCCGAGCAGACCATTAGGCGGACAATCGAGAGTTCACCCGAACTCATGATTCGCTTGAACGTATCCGCCAAGAATGGAACGCTGAAGGGAATCGAACTGCTTCCCTCCGGTGCGACAGAGGGAGGGCACTACAGC
Source organism: Stenotrophomonas sp. GD04054 (assembly GCF_029836955.1). Lineage (NCBI taxonomy): Bacteria > Pseudomonadati > Pseudomonadota > Gammaproteobacteria > Lysobacterales > Lysobacteraceae > Stenotrophomonas > Stenotrophomonas sp. GD04054. Next base: position 11,669 of record NZ_JAOECR010000037.1, read on the forward strand.
GCCGGGTCCGGAGTCATCCGTATAAGTCGCGATCGGTTCGTTGCTGGAGGTGAAGCTGCGTTGGACGCGCTGGCATTCGTGCTCGGCCATGAAACCGCGCATAGCATCTATCAAGTCGAGAACGCCAAAGCGCTCGAAACTTTCCGCCAGCAGGTATACGCACTCTCGGTCGTGAAGGGTGTCAGAGACTACACGCCCATCCTGGCTGCCTACCTCAAGGCTACTCGCGAAAACGAAGCGGTTGCGATGATCGGCGGATGGAACGCAGTCTGGGGACGAGCCGTACTCAATTCCAGCAATGGCATTGACCAGCAGTCGTTCTTGGCCAGGATGTATCAGGCGATGCCACCGGGATGCGTCATCAAGGAGCCCAATGGTAGTTACAAGCTCGCACAGGGCATCACCATGCGCGGCAACTACTCCATTGAGTCCAGCAGGAATTCGCCGAACATCGAGGGATTCGGAATCTGCTACTACGACGGTACCGGTGCGGGGCTCGGCCAATCCGGGGGGCTCGATTACCGGAACTACTACTTGGGTCCCCAATTGGAGTACATCATCGAAGCCGAGCTGCAGATGCAGCGGCTGATGCCGGCGGGAAACCAGCCTGGCGACGTTCGGATTGATCTTGAGGCGATAGGTGGCAACGAGGCGGTCCTTGAAGCAGACGGCCTGTACTTCAGCGGAAGAGATAGCCAGTTCATATTCTCTGATGGCCGAGGGCCATTGCGGGTCTTCAATAGAAAGGGTGATGCTTCGCAGAAGCCGCGAAGCCCTTCACAGATACAGCTCCCCGTTGACAGTGAAACCTTGCAACGAATCACCATGTCTGGGGGTTTGGGCGGGGCCATTGGCGGGGCAATAGCCTCTGCGCTGAAGATCAACGATCCACTGTGGAAGGTGCTCGCTTCAGCCACGTTGAAGACGGTAGGCAAAAATCTGGGCGAGATTGCAGCCGCCGGTGGAACGAAGGTCGTGACCCGGGCGGGCGTCTTGGATCTGCTCTCTGATGTTCCGGACGAATTTCGAGTAAGCCTTCAGGGCGCCGCTGCTGGCACGGTTTCTGCCTATTTGACGGCTGAGCTGATCAGCTCGCTTGGCATCAAGGGCACGCTGGGAGAGGTCGGACAGAGCGTTGCCGCAAGCTCACTCAGCCAGATCATTGAGAATGCGATCAAGATTGCTGATGGCGCCACGATCGGCATCACAGATGGCTTGTCAAAGGGGCAGGTCTTTACCGCGATCGGTGGGTACATCGGCGCGCGCCTGGGCGCCAGCCTCGTCCAGTTCGAAACAGTGGGTGGACAGTTGGGCGCTCAGATCGGCTCTGCTGTGGGCGCCTATGTTGGTGCCACGATGGCACAGACGTGGAGTGCCTTGCTGCAGGCCGTTGGCACGACCTATGCCGGACCCATCGGCGCGGCTATTGGCGCGTTGGTTGGGTACATATTCGGAGGATTGATCGGAAGTTTGTTCTCCAGTGGGAAGCCGCGCTCTTGGGCATCTGTCACCTGGGACGAGGCGAACTCGACCTTCACCGTTTCTGGCGTTCGTGCCCGCTCGGGCGGCGTGAGTATCGGAGCGACGCTACTGGCCAATCAGGTCGCTGGCACAATGAATGCGGTACTGGAGGTGTCGGGGAGCCGGGTGGCAACGGGTGCGACGGTGGATGGCGGTACCTATGGAACGTACGGCAAGAAGTATCGCTATTGGTCGGAGCCTTCATTCACCACCTCCAAGGCCGAGGATGTAATTTCCTACGGTACGGTGCGGGCGTTGTCCAATCTACTCGATCGGATGATTGGTGGAGACATCTACATCAAGCGTGCCATCGGAAAGAATCTTGTCAGCCTAGATGCGCCGACAGGTTTCAGTGCGACCAATCTGTTTGGCGACATAGCCGTTGCTTCCGACTACGCTCGATATGTTGCGTCTCCATGGGAAATCAATACTCTGATTGCGGGAGCGCCTGAGAGTGGGTTCGCCGCACAGTGGGCCATTACGCTCGTCCGTGTCGAAGAGCTCGGACTCAACCGCCGTGCAGCGTCTGATTGGACGGGGGGATTTGCTGCATGGCTTGATCAACTGGCAGACGGCGCTGTAGACGGTGTCGGTCTGGTCGCCTCCAACATGACGTTGGCGCTCGATCCTGATGGAGGACGAAAGCGTACCTTGGTCAGCTGGACCGGAGACGAAGTTCACTCGTTGGGCGACACCATCGTCACCGCAGATAAAGACAGGATCCTCGGCGGAACCGGCAGCGACAGCATCATCGTCAATGGTGCATTGCTGTCCAGCACCACCGGCCTGCTGGTCAACGGCAACGCACCTTCGGCCACGCATCGCATCGAAATCGCGGCTGTCATCGATGCCGGTGCAGGTGACGATCTGGTCCGGGGTGGAGACCTCGGCAACGATCTGCTCGGCGGCAGCGGCAACGATACCCTGGTGGGCGGCCTGCTCGATGACTGGCTGTTTGGCGGGGACGGCAATGACGTGCTGTTCGCCGGCAATATCACCAATGTGAACTTCGCCATCGGTGATGCCAGCGCACAGGCGCTGGCGATCGCTGCGCGTGGTGGCAACGGCAACTACCTCGACGGCGGTGCCGGCGATGATCGCCTGTATGGCAGCACCGGTTCGGACTGGCTGGAAGGTGGCGCTGGCAACGACCTGCTGGTGGGTGGCGAAGGGGGGGACATCATCGCCGGTGGCGCTGGCGATGATCGGGGTGCCAATGGCGAAGCACGCCTGTTCGGTGGGGGCGGCGCGGACCAGTACCTGTTCCGGCTTGGTGACGGCCGCGATGTGGTCTACGACGAAGAGGGCGCAGACGCCATCCGTGGCAGCGGCGACAGCTTGAATGACCGCCTCGCAAAGATCGCCAATGGACAGTTGGCGCGCAACTGGGCCGGTGGTGGCGAGTACGAGGTCAACGGCTCGGTGAAGGGTGGTGAGGACGCGATCGTGTTCGGCACCGGCCTGTCGCTGCAGAACATCCAGATGCGCCGCTCCTCGGCCAGCGGCGCCGGCAACGACCTGATCATTGCCTTGGTCAGCTATGACGCCGCCGGCAACGCGACCCTCACCGGCGATGAGCTGACCATCAAGGACTGGTTCGAATCCTCGCATCGCGTGGAGTGGCTGCGGTTTGCCGATGGCGAGGACATCCGCATCGGCGACATGACCTCGTACATCATCGGCACCGGTGGCTCGGATGTGATCCTGGGCACCTACGGTGCGGACTTCCTCTATGGCGGCGCCGGCAATGACGAGATCCGGGGCCTGGCCGGCAATGACTTCGGCAATGGTGGCTCGGGCGACGATTTCGTTGCTGGCGATGGCGACCAGGACTGGGTGATGGGCGGCTCCGGCAACGACCAGGTGCTGGGCGGCGCGGGCAATGACACGGTGTTTGGCGATGATGGCAATGATCGTGTGTATGGCGGTACGGGTTCGGACCTGGTGGTCGGCGGCCGTGGCAACGACGAAGTGGTGGGCGGTGAAGGCGATGACGTCTTCCGCTACCAGCGCGGCGATGGCGACGACATCGTCATGGACGACTATGTCGACAACTGGGATCTGGTCTGGGAAAGGGGCGCCTATGTCAACGGCTATGTGCGCAATGCCGATGGCACTGTCAGCAAGGATGGCGTGGTCTACTTCGATGGCTCCACCTGGATCAGCCACAACGACTGGAATGATGAGGCGCAGGTGCTGCGCCGGCACAAGGGCGCGCTCAATGGCCTGATTGCGCGCAACGCGGGTGTTGATTCGCTGGAGTTTGGCGTTGGCATCGACATCCAGGATGTGATGTTGCAGCGCGATGGCAATGACCTGCGCCTGGTGATCGGCCGCGATGGTGAGAAGGAGCGCCTCTCGGCGTCCAGTGACCGCACCACGATCAAGGACTGGTACGCGCTGGGTGGATCGATCGAGAACATGGTGTTTGCCGCGACCGGCCGCCATGCGCTCACCGACATGACCCTGCTGGGGGGCGGCGATGGCAATGACACCATTGCCGGTACGGCCGGCAAGGACTGGTTGACCGGCAACGGTGGCGATGACGTCATCGACGGCGGCGCGGGCAATGACCTGCTGATGGGCAACGAAGGCGACGATACGCTGCGTGGCGGTGCGGGTGACGACATCCTGTACGGCGGCCAGGGCGATGATCTGCTGCACGGCGGTGCCGGCGCGGACACCCTGTTCGGCGGCGGTGGCGTGGACATCGCCTCTTACGCGGGAAGTGCGGCGGTGCGCGTTTACCTGGAAGGCACGTTCGCCAATACCGGCGACGCCAAGGGAGATGTCTACAGCAGCATCGAGGGTATTGAAGGCAGTGCCGGTGCCGATCGCCTCGGCGGCAGCATCGGCGCGGACGTGCTGCGCGGTGGTGGTGGCGCGGATGCGCTGTACGGCGGTGAGGGCGACGATGCCTATGAGTACAACGTCGGCGACGGTAGTGATGTCATCTATGAAGGCGCCTTCTATCTGGATGAGGTGATGTCCAGCTCAGGGACGTTTGGATCAGCCTACACGGCGTCCTGGGAGTATCTGGGCCTTGGCGAGACAACGGCGGGCAACAAGCATCAGTATCGGTTGACGGTCAAGGAGATCGCATCCGGCACCGTTGTCTACCAGAGCGTGGACAAGGTGGACTTCCTGTTTGACGCCCCAGTGGCGAACGCGCCAGCCTCCACCACGTGGCCATCGGCGCAGGGGCAGTTCCGTTCGTCGACCTGGCGAAACGGGCCAAATGGGCAACAGATCGTGCGCGAAGTGTTCCAGGCCACCGACGGGGGCCAGGATACGCTGGTACTGGGAGCAGGGCTCAGCCTCTCAAATCTTCGGTTGGCGCTGAGCGGGACGACGCTCCAGGTGGATGTCTTCGCCGCACAGAACGGTACGATCAAGCTCGCCAATCATACGAATGCCCAGCGTCGCGTCGAGTTCATGCAGTTGAAGGACGGACTGGTGCTGGATCTGCGCCAGTTCCGCCAGCTTTCCCAAGGCGGTAGCGCGAGTGACGATGTATTGTTCGGGTCCGATGGCGCGGACACGCTTACGGGTCTTGCAGGTCACGACGTGCTGGCCGGTGGTGATGGCAATGACACGCTGCGGGGCGGCGACGGCGACGACACGCTGGAGGGCGGCGCCGGTGCCGACATCCTCGACGGCGGCAGCGATCGCATCAGCCTCGGCCAGGCCGCGGTGGCGGGTGAAGCCTATGGCGATACCGTCCGATACGTGACCTCCACTGCGTCGCTGGTGCTGGACCTGGCTGCGGGTACTCTGTCGGGCGGGCACGCCGATGGCGATACCCTGGTTGCAGTCAACGGCGTCAGCACGCTGGAGAACGTAGTTGGCAGCGACGGCTTCGCCGATACGATCAGTGGTGATTCACGCGCGAATCGCCTGATCGGGCTGGGTGGCAACGACTGGCTGGATGGGCGGGGGGGCGACGACGTGCTCATCGGTGGTGATGGCAATGACACCCTGATGGGCGGCGACGGCAACGACGCGTTGTCCGGTGATGCCGGCGATGACCGGCTTGAAGGTGGCGGGGGCAACGATGTGCTGGCCGGCGGCGCCGGTGCCGACGAGCTTTACGGCGGGCTGGGCGACGACCAGATCAGCGGCGATGTGGGCAACGACAAGGCTTGGGGCGGCGAAGGCAATGACACCCTGGGGGGCCAGGACGGAGACGATCAGCTCTATGGCGAGGCCGGCAACGATACCCTGGTGGGCGGCGCAGGCGACGACCTGCTGGATGGCGGCACCGGCAACGACACCCTGGCCGGTGAGGCCGGCAACGACCTGCTGCGGGGCGGGGATGGCAATGACACCTACCTGTTCGATCGGGAGGGTGGCAACGACCGCATCGAAGACGCACTGGGCGTCAATCGCATCGTGCTGCAGAACGTGGCCAACCACGAGGTCTGGCTGCAGAAGGTGGGCAACGATCTGCTGGTCAGCGTGATTGGAGGCAGCACTCGGATCACCATCGCGGGCTACTACACCGGCGCCAGCCGGATCACCGAGATCGCGACCGGTGCAGGCTCGCTGTTCCTCGCCCACGCCGAGCCGCTGCTTGCGGCAATGGCGGCAGAGTCGGCGTCCGTGCCGGCTGGGATGTCCTCCAGCTTGCAGGGCATGCTCGGCAGCTACTGGCAGAACTCGAGCAAGCCGGCACCGCTGGTCGAAACGCAGTACCTGGCCACCGACGAGGACGTGCCGCTCAGTGGCAGCGTCAATGCCGTCGACCATGACGGGAACATCACCGGGTACACGGTGATCACCGCCCCCGGCATGGGGACCGTCACGCTTAATGCGGCCACCGGCGCCTGGGTCTACACGCCGGCGGCGGACCGCCACGGCAATGACCATTTCGTGGTCCGGGTCACCGATGCCGACGGCAATACCGCCGACCAGATCGTCGATCTGGAGGTGCGCTCGGTCAACGACGCGCCCAGCGACATCCTCGCACCCGGTCCGCTGGCCGTGGACGAGAACGCCGCCAACAACCTGTCGCTGGGCCGCTTCGGCCATGTCGATCGCGACGGCGCGGAAGATACGGCCAGCTTCACCCTGATCAATGATGGCGGCGGCCGCTTCAAGCTCACCGCCGATGGCACGCTCAGCGTTCGTGATGGCACCAAGCTGGACTATGAGACCGCCACCGCGCACACCATCCGGGTGCGCGTGACCGACGGCGCCGGCGCGTGGTTCGAGAAGGACTTCAAGATCGACGTCCGCAACGTCAACGAGGCGCCGTTCACGCCGACCCGGCCACCGAACACTGCGGCCGTACTGGCCGGCGAGAAGACCGGGGCCGGTACGGTGGTGGGCACCTTCGTGATCGGGGACCCCGACAAGACCACGCCGACCCTGCAGCTGGTGACCAACCCGGGTGGCCTGCTGGAAGTGGTGGGCAACCAGGTGCGTGTGCGTGCGGGCGTTGCGATCGACTTCGAGACGCTGGCCGCCGCGCAGGGCGCGACCCTGGTCGATCTGGATGGCGATGGCATCAAGGAGGTGCTGCTGACCGCCAGCGTGAGGGCGTACGACGGCAGCCTGGCATCGGCCTCGACGCTCAGCTTCACCTATGCCATTGAAGATGAGAACGAAGCGCCGACGGCGGTGGTGTTCGCGGCCACCACCACCAGCTTCAGCGAAACCGATCGCGTTCCCACCGGAACCGCGCTGCCGGCGATCCTGCTCGGCACGCTGTCGGCCACCGATCCAGACACCACCGCCGGCAGTGATTTCGCCACGATGGTGTTCAGCGTGTCCGACAGCCGCTTCGAGATCATCAACGGCAACCAGCTGCGCCTTAAGGCCGGGGCGATCGTTGACTATGAAGCGGGAGGCAACGTCACCGTGACGGTCACTGCGACCGATCGCGGCGGCGCCGGATTGAGCGTCAGCAAGCAGTTGGTCTTCACCGTGGTCAACCGGGATGACTACCTGTACGGCACTGCCGCTGGCGAAACGCTGGTCGGCCAGGCCAACCGGGACGTGATCCAGGGGCTCGGCGGCAACGACATCATCAACGGCGGCGGTGGCAACGACGACCTGTACGGCGGCGATGGCGATGACAATCTGCGCGGTGAGGCTGGCGACGACAAACTGTGGGGCGAGCTGGGTCGCGACACGCTGTACGGTGGCGCAGGCGTCGACGAACTGCGTGGTGGTGATGGCGATGACAACCTGTATGGCGAAGACGGTGATGACCGCCTGTACGGCGACGCCGGCAATGACATCCTCGATGGCGGTGCCGGCAATGACCTGCTGGAAGGGGGCATCGGAAATGACACGCTGCGCGGCGGCGTCGGCAACGACATCCTGCGCGGTGGCGATGGCGACGATATCCTCGATGGCGGCGTCGGTGCCGACACCCTGTCCGGAGGCGCCGGTGTCGATACGCTGACCTACGCCTCGGCGACTGCGGGCATCGTGCTGAACCTGGCTACCGGAACACATGGCGGGGCGGCCGCCGGCGATGTGCTGGAAGATGCGTTCGAGCGCATGATCGGCAGTGGGTTCGACGACGTCATCACTGGTGGCGCTGGGGATGATTACATCGAGGGTGGCGCGGGCAACGACAAGCTCTACGGCGGCGCTGGCAATGACACGCTGTATGGCGGTGATGGTGACGACCTGCTCGATGCGCAGGCAGGCAATGACACCCTGTATGGCGGCGCCGGTAACGACATCCTGATTGGTGGCGATGATAGCGACGTCTACTTGATCGACCGCAACTCCGGTGCCGACGAAATCCGCAACTACGACTCCAGTGGCGACGATATCGACGTCATCGGCTATCGCGACATCAGTCGCAATGATCTGTGGTTCAGTCGAACCGGCGACGATCTGGTGATCTCGGTGATTGGTACCAGTGTGGTGACCACGATCAAGGGCTGGTACACCACCACCAACGCCAATGATCGCGCCAACTACAAGATCGATTTCTTCCTGGCCGGCGAGCACGCCAGCAGCACGATCAATGCAGAGGCACTGGTCGCGTTGATGGCCGGCCGCACCAGGCCCGCCACGGTCGCGGCCTATCAGGCATTGCATGCCGACGGCACGTTCGAGAACCAGTGGCGGCACTACTGGGATGGCAACGGCCTGCCGTCGATCAGCATCGTGCCGGATCAGTCGATCAACGAGGATGGCCAGGTCGCCCTGCAGTTCACCGTCGGTGATGACTTGACCCCGGCGTCCGGGGTCACCGTACGTGCCGTGGCGGTGGATGCCACTGACCTTACGACGGTGGTGGCCTGGATGAATACTCCGACCATCACTGCGGGGGCCAACGGCGAGCGCACGGTGACGCTGGTGCCCAAGAGCAACGCCAGCGGACGCGTTGCGATCAAGCTGATCGCAACCGATGCCGGTGGGCTGGTGACCGAGCGCGTGTTCTTCATGAATGTGGCGTCGGTAGTGGACGCGCCGGTGATTACCCGTGCCGTGCAGGTCGGCAAGACACTTGATAGTGGCACGCTGACGCTGGATGTGCAGGCGGCGCTGTCCGATGCCGATGGTTCGGAGACCCTGGAGATCCGCATCTCGAACCTGCCGACCGGGCTGACCCTGAACAAGGGCACGAACCTGGGCAACGGCGTGTGGTCGCTGACGCCGGCGCAGCTGGCCGGTCTGGCGCTGGTCGGTCCGGCCACGTGGTCGGCCGACCTGACCGGCACTGCGGCGCTGACGGTGACTGCCATCGCCAAGGAGACCGCGACGGGCAAGACCAGCAGCAAGACGCAGACGCTGTCGGTCACCATCAACGCGCGTCCGACCGACATCACTGTCGACCGCGCGTTGAGTACGGTCGAGTCAACCGCGGATGCACCGGTGGCCAATGGCACGGTGCTCGGCAATTTCGCCCGCGTCGATGCGGACAACGATGGCTTCACCTTCAGCCTGACCAACAACGCGGGCGGCCGCTTTGCGATTTCCTCAGCCGGTGTGCTGACCGTGGCCAATGCCAGCCTGCTCGACTACGAGGCCAACACCTCGCACCAGATCGTGGTGCGGGTGACCGATTCGGGCGGGTTGACCCGCGACAAGACCTTCACCGTCGCGGTGACCAACGTCGATGAAGCCCCGGCCACGCCGACCGTCTCCAGCCAGCCGGTGGCGATTGCTGCGGAGAATGCAGCATTGGGTGGTGTGGTGATTGCCAACTTGGCTTCCAGCGGTGGCAATGGCACCTACAGCTATGTGCTGGAGGGCGACGCGCGCGGCTGGTTCACCCTGGTCGGCAACCAGCTGAAGTTCCGTGATGGCCTGGTACTGGATTTCGAGGCGCTGAAGGCCGCCGGCATGACCCTGAGCGATGCTGACAGCGATGGCCGCCAGGAAGTGGTGTACTCGGTGTCGGTGAAGGCGGTATCCGGTGGATTGACCTCGGCAGGTGCGCGCACCATTACCGTACGCCTGGAGGACGTCAATGACGCGCCTCATGGCATCACTGCCGACCGCTCGCTCAGCATTGCCGAGAACTCGGGCAACGGCACCGAGGTCGGCAGGTTCAGCGGCCAGGACCAGGACGTTACCGACGGTCTGACCTTCACCCTGGTCAACAACGCTGGCGGCCGCTTTGCCATCACCGCGGCTGGTGTACTGAGCGTTGCCAATGGCGGGCTGCTGGACTACGAGGCCGCCACTTCGCATGCAATCACGGTGAGGGTGACCGACACCCACGGCGCGACCCGCGACCAGGTGTTCCAAGTGGGCGTGTCCAACGTCAACGAAGCACCACGAACGCCGGACGTCGTACAGCACGTGGCGCTCACCTCCGAGAACACCGGCGTGTCCGGGCAGGTGGTAGCCACGCTGTCCTCGTCTGATCCGGACGGGACCGTACCCTCGTATCAGATCATCAACGACCCCTTCGCCTGGTTCGTCATTTCCGGAAACCAGCTCAAGTACAATGTCAGCAGCTTCGATTTCGAAGCGGTTGCACCGTACCTGCAGCTGATCGACGGCGACGGCGACGGCCAGCTGGAGGCTTACTACAACGTCACGGTCCGTGCCACGGATGGTGCGCTGGTGTCGGGCAATCGCGAGATCACGGTACGCATCGAAGACGTCAACGAGGCACCGACGACCTGGGGCCAGAGTCTGACGCTGGCCGAATCGGCGCCGGGCGCGGGCCAGACCGTGTTCCAGTTCACCAACTGGTCCGACCCCGACAGCCAGTGGTACAACCGCGACCACCGGTTTGCCATCACAGGTGGTGCCAGCAACCTGTTCGGCATCAACGCCACCACGGGTCAGATCGCGCTGCACGGGCAGCTGGACTATGAAACCGCGCAGAGCCACCAGATCCAGGTGACGGTCACCGATCGTGGTGGCCTGTCCAGCAGCACCTGGGTGACGATCAATGTGCAGAACGTCAATGAGCGGCCGACGGTCGTGACTTGGCAGGATGGGAATTTCTATCAGGTGCTCTCAGCGAGTGACCAGGAGGACTTCTACGCCATCATGCATGTCACCAGTGCAGTGGAGTTCACTGGCATCTCCAGCCAGTATTGGGATACCTACTCGGGTGAAACCGAAATGCTCGATGGAGGTATTACAACGCGCGGTATCTCGGGCGATGGTTTCCTTACTTCTTACGGAAGCAACATCTTCGATTCGCGCATCGTGGGCCGTGGCGGCCGTCGAACGGAGATATCTGGAAACTGGGGCGATCCGCGAGGCAGCGGCGCGGGCTACTACCAGGAAACCTACTACGACACCTGGTATGAAATCGTCGTTCAGGCGGTGGATTCTGCAGGGCAGTGGAGTGATCCTTTGAAGTTTGTCGTCAACCAATGGGGCGGGCGCCTCGGTCCGGTCGTACTTGACCTGGATGGCGACGGCGTGGAGACCGTGGGCTGGGCGCAGAGCGCCACGCGCTTTGACATGGACGGTGATGGCGTGCGTGATCTGACCGGTTGGGTCGGGCCGCACGACGGTCTACTGGTGCTCGACCGCAACCGCAACGGCACGATTGATTCCGGCGCCGAAATCTCGTTCACGATGGATCTGGAGGGGGCCCATTCCGACCTCGAAGGTCTGGCTGCCTATGACAGCAATGGTGATCGGCGTCTGGATGCCAATGACGCCCGCTTCGGAGAGTTCCAGGTCTGGCGTGACGCCAACCGCGATGGCATCAGCCAGGCGGGTGAGCTGTTGACGTTGCAGCAGGCCGGCGTGGCGTCGATCAACCTCGATGCGCGCCGTACCGGGCAGATGCCGGGTACATCGGCGGACAACACCACCTATGCCAACGGTCAGTACACCCGTACCGATGGCACCCAGGCGGCGCTGTCGGACATGTTCTTCGCTTTCGGCGAGCGCGATGAGGAGGGCAACGGTGACGGCCTGAATCTGAATGCTGGCGCCGGCAAGGGCGGACGCGACCTGGGCAGCGGTGATGCCGCCTCCGGCCGGGTCAACCGTCGAGGCGGCGATCCACGCTTCGCGCCTGCAGCTGACCTGCCGCAGGCCCCGGTGGCGCAAGCAGTGACGGAACCGGGGGATCGTTTCGGTGGCGTTGAGCCCACAGCCGCCGAGCGGATGCAGCAATCGGCTCGTTCGGAACATCGTGCTCCCATCGACGAAAGCATTCCCTCCGGCCAGGCATCACAGCGCTCAGCCTTGCATGACAATCTGGCGCTGGCACAGAAGAAGCGGTTCCAGATGATCGAAGCGATGTCCACGTTCGACGTCCAGCCCTATGCCCAGGGCATCAGCACAGCGGCGCGCGATCCGGCCACCATGGAACTGTTGACCGCCATTCCCGACTACAGGATTTCCCGTTCATGATCACGTCCACGACCGCCACCACCACCACCACCCCCGACGGGGCGCCGCGCACCGTTGCCGAGGCCCTCGGCCAGATCGTCTGGCTGCTTTCACAGTCGCCGCTGCACCGTGAGATGCAGTTGAAGGACCTCGAATGGTCATTCATGCCGCCGCTGCTGAAGGAGCAGTTCCGGGTGTTCCGTTTCGGCACCCTGCCGCCGTTGCCGGGCATGCAGGAGGCCGGTGCGGCCTTCGCCGGGGTGACCCAGCAGGCGCTGGAACAGTTGCCGCTTGGAGTTGCAATCTGGGCCAATTTGTCAGAGGAGGCCGAGCGCAAGCTGGAAGCCGGCGAGCGGCTGGAACTGGACGACTGGAACAGCGGCGATCGCCTGTGGCTGATCGAGTTCATCACTCCCTTCGCCCAGCCCGGCAACGGCCTGGCCGAGGCCATGCTGGGCGATCTGCTGACCGGGCCGTTCGCGGGGCGCAGTCTGTCCATGCACCGGACCGATCCGGCCACCGGCCGGCGTGACAAGGTGACCCTGGGCGGCGTGCCGTCGCAGGCGGCCTGATCCGGGAGAGGTGAACGTCCGCCCCGGTCGCCACGCTGGCGGTCGGGGGAGTAGAGGCAAGCCCGGTGGGCCGGGGCTCGATGATAGAATGCCGGGTTTCTGGCAGTGCCCACCCATGGGCGGCCGGGTATCGGCAACTCCGGCTGTGTGCTATGACAGGCACCAGCCCCCGGACAATGGAATCACTTACCTATGGCGCGCGGCATCAACAAAGTCATCCTGGTCGGCAACCTCGGCAACGACCCGGACGTGAAGTACACCCAGAGCGGCATGGCGATCACCCGCATCAGCCTGGCCACCACCAGCGTCCGCAAGGACAAGGATGGCAACCAGCAGGAACGTACCGAATGGCACCGCGTGGTGTTCTTCGGCAAGCTCGGCGAGATCGCCGGCGAGTACCTGCGCAAGGGCAGCTCGGTCTACGTCGAAGGCAGCCTGCGCTACGACAAGTACACCGGCCAGGACGGCGTGGAGAAGTACTCCACCGACATCGTTGCCGATGAAATGCAGATGCTGGGCGGCCGTGGTGAAGGCGGCGGTGGCGGCGGTGGCGGCGGTGGCGGCGGTGGCGGCAACTACGGCGGCGATCGCCCGCAGCGCCAGCAGGCGCCGCGCCAGGAGTACGGCGGCGGTGGCGGTGGCCAGCGCGGCGGCCAGGGCGGTGGCTATGGCAACCAGGGCGGCAACCAGGGTGGCGGTTACGGCAACCAGGGTGGCAACCAGCGCCCGCAGCCGCAGCAGGCGCCGCCGATGGACGACTTCGCTGACGACGATATTCCGTTCTGATCGAACGCTCGTTCGCAGCAGAAAAGAAAGCCCCGCTCATGCGGGGCTTTTCTTTATCCGGAATCCCTTCGGAGTTGTGCCCCGCAGCATCAGTTTTCGTGCACCGCGACTTGCAAACAGACAATTTCCTCCCCTATGGTGCAATCGATTGCATTGCTGTGAATCGTTGCGTTTGATACCGGTTGGGAGGCCGGCAGGTGGATGTCCATCCATTCGATCAGACCGGCCCCGGCGACGGGCCTCACGCGGCGCGATGCGTTGCGCATGGCGGTTGCTGGAGGCGTAGCTCTGGGTACTGCGGGTACGCTGCCCGCATTCGCCGCCACGGCGCCGCTCAAGGGCAACCTGAAGCACTCCGTGGCCCGCTGGACGTTCCCGCAGCTGTCCGTCGCCCAGCTCTGCGCGACGGTGAAGGACATCGGCTTTGCCGCGATCGACCTGGTCGGCCCGGAGGACTGGCCCACGCTGAAGGCGCACGGCGTGGACAGTTCGATGTGCAACGGCGCGGAGCTGGGCCTTACCAAGGGCTTTGCCGGCCGTGAGTTCCACGACCAGCTGGTGGAACGCTACACGCGGCACATCGATCTGGTCGCCGATGCCGGCTATCGCAACCTGATCTGCTTCTCCGGCAACCGCAACGGTATGGACCCCGCCGAAGGCATCGCGAATGCCGAGGCCGGCCTCAAGCGCATCCTCGGGCACGCCGAGAAGCGCGGGGTGGTGCTGGTGATGGAACTGCTGAATTCCAAGGTCGACCATCGCGACTACCTGTGCGACCACTCCGCCTGGGGCGTGGAGCTGTGCCAGCGGCTCGGCTCGGACAACTTCGGCCTGCTCTACGACATCTACCACATGCAGATCATGGAGGGCGACATCATCGCCACCATCGGCAAGCATCACGCCTGCTTCAAGCATTACCACACCGCAGGCGTGCCCGGCCGGAACGAGATTGGAGACCAGCAGGAGCTCCACTATCCGGCCATCTGCCGCGCGATCCGCGACACCGGTTTCAAGGGGTATCTGGCGCAGGAGTTCACGCCTGCAGCGCCCGATCCCGTTGGCTCATTGCGCGAGGCGATCCGCCTCTGCGACGTCTGAAACGATATCCACCCAGGTGAGAAACCCATGGCAGATAATCACTACGACGCCATTGTTGTTGGCTCGGGAATCAGTGGCGGTTGGGCGGCGAAGGAGCTGACCGAAAAGGGCCTGAAGGTCCTGATGCTGGAACGCGGACGCAACATCGAACACGTCAAGGACTACGTCAATGCGATGAAGGAGGCGTGGGACTTCCCGCACCGAAACCGGCCAACGCAGGCGATGAAGGCCGACTTCCCGGTGCTGATGCGCGACTACGGCCTGGCTGAGAACCTGGAAGGGATGTGGGCCAACGAACAGGACTCGCCCTACATCGAGACCAAACGCTTCGATTGGTTCCGCGGCTATCACGTCGGCGGCCGCTCATTGTTGTGGGGCCGGCAGAGCTATCGCTTCTCCGACCTGGATTTCGAGGCGAATCTCAAGGACGGCATCGCAGCCGATTGGCCCATCCGCTACGCCGATATCGCGCCGTGGTACGACTACGTGGAGAAATTCGCAGGTATCGCTGGTACGCGCGAAGGGCTGGACGTGTTGCCGGATGGTGAGTTCCTGCCGCCGATCCCGTTGAACATCGTCGAGAAGGACGTGGCCGCACGGATCAAAAAGGCGTTCGGCGGCACCCGGCACATGATCCACTCGCGCACCGCCAACATCACAAAGCCCATGCCCGAACAGGGCCGCGTCAACTGCCAGTACCGCAACAAGTGCATCCTGGGTTGCCCCTTCGGCGCTTATTTTTCCACCCAGGCAGCGACACTGCCGGCGGCAATGAAGACCGGCAACCTGACCTTGCGGCCGTTCTCGATCGTCAAGGAAGTGCTCTACGACAAGGACCGCAAGCGTGCCCGCGGTGTGGAGGTCATCGATGCCGAAACCGGCCAGACCTACCAGTACACGGCGAAGGTCATCTTCCTCAACGCGTCGTCGTTCAACTCGACCTGGCTGCTGATGAACTCGGCCACCGATGTGTGGGAGGGCGGGCTGGGCTCATCGTCGGGCGAGCTCGGGCACAACGTGATGGATCATCATTTCGGTGCAGGTGCCTCGGGTCGGGTCGAGGGCTACGAAGACAAGTACTACTTCGGTCGTCGTCCCTGCGGCTTCTACATTCCGCGTTTCCGCAACGTCGCGACCGACAAGCGCGGCTACCTGCGCGGGTTCGGCTACCAGGGCGGTGCCAGCCGCACCGGCTGGTCGCGCGAGATCGCCGAGCTGAACATCGGTGCCGATCTGAAGGAGGCGCTGACCGTGCCCGGTGACTGGCGCATCGGCATGACCGGGTTCGGCGAAATGCTGCCGCACCACGACAACACGATCCGCCTGGACCGCGACCGCAAGGACAAGTGGGGGCTGCCAGTGCTGGCGATGGACGTTGCCATGCGTGCCAACGAACTGGCGATGCGAAAGGACATGGCCGCCGATGCCGCCGAGATGCTGGAGGCGGCCGGCGTCAAGGACGTGAAGATGCACGACAACGATTACGCCCCGGGCAAGGGCATCCACGAAATGGGGACCGCGCGCATGGGACGTGATCGGAAGAGCTCGGTGCTGAACCAGCACAACCAGGTCTGGGATGCACCCAACGTGTATGTGACCGACGGGGCCTGCATGACCTCCAGCGCCTGCGTTAATCCTTCGTTGACCTACATGGCGCTGACGGCTCGGGCCGCAGATCATGCGGTGCGCGAACTGAAAGCGGGGAATCTCTGATGGATCGCCGCGAGCTGTTGAAGATGATCGTCGCCGCCACCGGTGCGGCCATGGTTGGGTTGCCTGCCCTTGTGCAGGGTCAGGCACCGGCGGGCGCCACCAAGATTCATTTCTCCGATACCGACGTCGCCACGCTGGACGAGATCGCCGAGACCATCCTGCCGCGGACCCGGACGCCAGGGGCGAAGGATGCCGGTGCCGGCCTGTTCATGGCGACGTTCGTCAGCGACTGCTATACCGCCCGGCAGCAGGCGACGTTCCGCGCAGGGCTGGCCGACATCGACAAACGCGCCGGCGGCCGCTTCGCGTCGCTCACGCCGGAAGCCCGCACCGAATTGCTGCGCACGCTGGACGCCGAAGCCAAGGCTCGCCATGCCGATGTGACCGAAACCGGTACGCCTGAAGAGGGCGAGGCGATGCCGCATTACTTCACGATGCTCAAGCAGCTGGCCATCTTCGGCTTCTTCACCTCCAAGGTCGGCGCCACCGGGGTGCTGCAGTACGTCGCCGTGCCGGGGCGCTACGACGGCGATCTTGCCTATGTTCCCGGCACGCCCGCCTGGGGGACCAGCTGATGGAGTGCAACAGGATGATCAAGCCGCTGCTGATCGCGGCCACCGTGCTGGTCGCCGCACCCGTGTTCGCGCAGAACGGTGCCGACGCCGCACGCGATCCGAAGAAGACCGAGGTGTGGACGCCGGTGCCCGCGACCGTGGCCACGCCGCCAGGCAAGGCACCGTCCGATGCAATCGTGCTGTTCGATGGCAAGGATGTCTCCGCGTGGGAGTCGGAGCAGGGCGGAGGCGTGCCCTGGAAGATTGCCGATGGCGCCATGACCGTCGTGCCGGGCAGCAAGGGCATCCGCACCAGGCAACGCTTCTGCGACGTCCAGCTGCATGTCGAGTGGCGTACGCCCACCGACACGAAGGGCTTCGACGGACAGAACCGCGGCAACAGCGGCATCTTCCTGCAGGAGCTGTATGAACTGCAGGTGCTCGACAGCTACAACAACCCGACCTATGCCAATGGCCAGGCGGGCTCGATCTACAAGCAGGCCATGCCGTTGGTGAACGCCTCGCGCGCACCGGGACAGTGGCAGGCCTACGACATCCTCTGGAAGGCGCCACGTTTCTCGCAGGGCGGCGGGCTTGTGTCGCCCGCGCGCATCACGGTGCTGCACAACGGCGTGCTGGTGCAGGACGACACCGTGCTGGCAGGCAGGACCGAATACATCGGTGCGCCTTCCTACGCGCCGCATGGGTGTGCTCCGCTCTATCTGCAGGAACATGACGCCAGGGTCAGCTACCGCAACATCTGGGTGCGCGAGCTGTAGGGGCACGCGGCCGGCGTGGTCGCCGGCCGCTTACTTCGCCAGGTAGCTGGCGATGTCATTGATCTCCTGCTGTGAAAGCTGGGAGAAGGGCGGCATCAGCCCGCCGCCCTTGCTGATCTTTTCCTTGATCTGTGCGGGTGCCATGCGCTTGCCGATGTCGGTGAGCGCCGGGAACGCGCCCGGCATGCCCGCACGATCGGCGCCGTGGCAGGCCACGCAGTTCGCGGTGTAGAGCTTTGCACCCGCAGCCGGATCGTCCTTGCACCAGGCGGCCGTCGCAACGCTCATGCCACCCAGGGCCACCGCCATTGCCAGGATCATTTTCATGTGGGGCTCCTTGATGCGTCAGCGCCGCGCACGGGCGGGCACGTTGGTGGTCAGGTGTTCACGCAGATAGTCCGCACCGGTCTGGATGATCCTGGCCGGATCGCGTGGCTGGTCGTGCTCGATGATGTACCAATGCACGCCGGCGGCTGCCGCAGCAGGCAGGATCGCGTTCCAGTCCAGCACGCCCTGGCCCACCGCGGCGAATCCGCCTTCGTCCTGGGCCTGGCCCTTCGGTGCATTGTCCTTGGCGTGCACCGCGAATACGTGGCCGCGGAACTTTGCCAGCATCACGGCCGGGTCCAGGCCTGCACGCGCGACCCAGGCCAGGTCCAGCTCGGTCTGCAGGTCTGGGCCGGCGGCGGCGAACAGCAGCTCCAGTCCGGTCCTGCCGTCGAAGTCGGCCAGTTCGAAGTCGTGGTTGTGGTAGGCCAGGCGCATGCCTTTACCGCGCACCTGCTTTGCGATGCGGCCCAGTTCCAGGCCCAGGGCGGTCCAGCCGGCGGCATCGCCCGGGCGATCCTTCTTGTCCAGGTACGGCACCACCAGTGTCGTGTTGCCGATCGACCGGTTGAAGGTCACCACCCCATCCAGGTTGCTGCGCAGCTCGGCCAGCGGCACATGCGATGAAACTGCCTTGATCGAATACCGGTCCAGCAGCTGCTTGAGCTCGGCGGCGCTGGTGTTCTGCGTGCCGACCGTTTCCACCGCATGGACGCCAGCGTCGTGGACGATCTTCAGCTGCTGCTCGAGCGAGCCGGCATCGCGCAGGGTGTACATCTGTACCGCGATCGGCTTCTGCGTGCTGACAGCTTCGACTGCAAAAGCGGGCAGGGCAGCGAGCAGCAGAATGAGGCTTGCAGTTCCATGGACAAGGGCTTTCATCAACAGATCCTCCCGGGTTTCAACCGATGGTGGTCCAGGCACGCGACCTGGCTGATGCAATGACACGATCGACGATCTGCGCCGAGCGCAGGCCGTCCTCGAAGGTGGGCAGGCCCTGCGGCCGCTCGCCCTCGATGGCGCGATAGGTGTCGGCGACAAACGCTTCGAAGCACTGGGCGTAGCCCTGCGCGTGTCCGGCCGGCAGCACGGAAAGGCGGCGTTGATCGGCACTGCCGGCGCCTGGTCCGCGCACGAAGATCTCCTCGCGTTGGTCGGGCAGGCCGATCCACAGCCGCTCGGCGTCTTCCTGGTTGAAAGCCACGCTGGCCTTGGCACCGTCGATCTCGAACCAGAGGCGGTTGTGGCGTCCGGCCGAGACCTGGCTGACCGTCAGAGATGCCAGCGTACCGGCACCGGTCCTGAACATGGCCGCAGCCACGTCCTCGCTCGTTACCGCCTGCATTGCGCTGGCCGCGGTTGGCGTGCTGAAGCTCTGCCCGCTGACGGCGCCGCGCTCGGCGATGACCGTAGAGAACGCCGCGCTGACCTCGGCGAAGCGCTCGCCGCTGATCCATTCCACCAGGTCGCACCAGTGCGAGCCGATGTCGGCGAACACGCGCGATGCGCCACCCAGCGCCGGGTCCACGCGCCAGTTGTTGCTGGCCGGGTCCAGCAGCCAGTCCTGCAGATAGCTGCCGTGGATCAGGTGCAGTGGCCCCAGATCACCCTGCGCTATGCGTGCGCGCGCCTCGCGCACCACCGGGTGGTAGCGATAAACGAAAGGTACTGTGGCGACCAGCCCGGTTGAGGCGGCCAATGCTGCAAGGGCCTGCGCATCGTCCAGCGTGGTCGCCAGCGGTTTCTCGCAGATCACGTGCTTGCCGGCTTCCAGTGCTGCCTGCGCCATCGCGCGGTGCAGATGGTTGGGCGTGCAGACATGCACGACCTGCACCTGCGGATCGGCGATCACCTCTTCGATATCCCGATAGGCGCGCGGGACATTCCACAGCTGCGCCATCTCACGCGCGCGCTGCGCTGACGAAGCGGCGACGCCGCGTACCTCGGCACCGGCGAGCAAGGCCGCTCGGCGGTGCACGGTGCCGATCATGCCGGCGCCGACGATGGCGATTCCAAGCGTTGGCATCGGCTCGAATCCTCAGGGTGTGGAAGATGCGGCGGCCACGGCGGGCCGGTCGCGGAACAGCAGCAGGAAGGCGATCAGCACCACCAGCGCGACAGCGGCCGGGAACAGCCATATCTGCTGCCAGTCGGGGCCGGCCTCGGTGGTGAAGTGCTCCACCACCGCGCCGGACAGGAAGGTGCCGATCAGCATGCCCACGCCGTACGTGGCCAGGGTGATGAAGCCCTGCGCGCTGCTGCGCACGGCGGGGCCGGCATGGGCATCGGTGTAGATCTGGCCGGTGACGAAGAAGAAGTCGTAGCAGATGCCGTGCAGCACGATGCCGATCACCAGCAGCGAGAAGCCGCTGCCCGCATCGCCGAAGGCGAACAGGACGTAGCGCACCACCCAGGCCGCCATGCCGACCGCCAGCATCGTCTTGACGCCAAGGCGAACGAACAGGAACGGCATGGCCAGCATCAGCAGCACCTCGGAAACCTGGCCCAGCGACTGCAGGCCGGCGGCGCCGCGCACGCCCAGGTCGTTGAGATACGGATTGGTGAAGTTGTAGTAGAACGACAGCGGGATGCAGATGGCGATGGAGGCCAGGAAGAACACCAGGTAGGCGCGCGACTTCAGCAGCCGCAATGAATCCAGCCCGAGGATCTGCCCCAGCCCGGCATCGCGCTGCTGTGCCAGTGGCGGCGTGTGCGGCAGGGTGAAGGCATACAGGCCCAGCGCCAGCGAGGCCACCGCCGCCATCTGGAAGGTCAGCTCCAGACGATGCGCCTGTTCCCAGCCCAGCCAGCCGATCAGCACGCCCGCTACGATCCAGCCGATGCTGCCGGCCACGCGTACCAGCGGGAACTGTTTCTCGGGCGACTGCATGTGCCGCATCGCTACGCTGTTGGCCAGTGCCAGCGTCGGCATGAACAGCAGCATGTAGCCCATCACGCAGGCCGAGAACATGCTGAAGCTGGTCGCCGTGGACGCCAGCCACATCAGCACCGCGCCGGCCAGGTGCAGCACCGCGAGGATGCGCTGCGCGGCGAAGTAGCGATCGGCGATCAGGCCGACCAGGAACGGCGCCACGATCGCGCCGATCGACTGGCTGAGGAAGGCGGTGGCCACCTGGCTGGCGCTGGCCTGCAGCGGGCCCTGTACCAGGTACGTCCCGAGGGTCACGAACCACGCTCCCCAGATGAAGAACTGCAGAAACATCATCGCGCCCAGGCGCGACATTGCGTGCGACATGGCTTGCCCTCCCGGGGCGGTAATGGCTCAGATTCCCAGCATGTGGTGCAGTGATGCGGCGTCCGTGCCACTGTCGGCAAAGTCATCGAAGGCGCGCTCGGTCACCCGGATGATGTGGTCGCGGATGAAGGCGGCACCTTCGCGTGCGCCGTCCTCCGGGTGCTTCAGGCAGCACTCCCATTCCAGTACCGCCCATCCGGGGAAGTCGTACTGGGCGAACTTGGAGAAGATCGCCTTGAAGTCGATCTGGCCGTCACCGGGCGAACGGAACCGGCCCGGACGATCGATCCAGTCCTGGTAGCCGCCATACACGCCGCTGCTCGCGCTGGCGTGATACTCCGCGTCCTTGACGTGGAAGATGCCGATGCGCGCGTGGTAGCGGTCGATGAAACCCAGGTAGTCCATCTGCTGCAGCAGCAGGTGGCTGGGGTCGTACAGGATCTTCGCGCGGGGGTGATGGTCCACCACATCGAGGAAGCGTTCAAAGGTCGCGCCGTCGTGCAGGTCCTCACCCGGGTGGATCTCGAAGCACAGGTCCACGCCGCAGGCGTCGAACGCATCCAGGATCGGGCGCCAGCGGCGGCCGAGTTCGGCGAAGGCTTCTTCCACCAGTCCCGGTGGACGCTGCGGCCAGGGATAGAAATAGGGCCAGGCCAATGCGCCGGAGAACGTGGCATGCGCGGTCAGCCCCAGGCGCTGGCTGGCTTTGGCGGCCAGCAGAAGCTGCTCGACTGCCCAAGCCTGGCGGGCAGCCGGATCGCCGCGCTTGTCCGCCGGCGCGAATCCGTCGAACAGGCTGTCGTAGGCCGGATGCACCGCGACCAGCTGCCCCTGCAGATGGGTGGACAGCTCGGTGATCTGCACGCCATGACCGGCCAGCATGCCGGCGACGTCGTCGCAGTACGCCTGGCTGCGCGCGGCCTCGGCCAGATCGAACAGGTGGGGCGCGCCGGTGGGGACTTGTACGCCAGAATAGCCCAGACCCGCGGCCCATCCGGCCAGCGTGTCCAGCCGATCAAAAGGAGCTGTGTCGCCGATGAACTGCGCCAGGAACAGCGCTGGACCCTTGAGCGTCTTCAACGTGATTCGCCCTCGATGCAATCGATTGCATTATCCTAGCAGGGGCTCACGCAGGACCTGTTGTGCACTGCACAGCAGACAGGAGAACTAACGCCATGGCCACCATCTACGACATCGCGAAGCACGTCGGCGTCTCGGCAGGCACGGTGTCGCGGGCGCTTTCCCGGCCGGACAAAGTGCTGCCGGCCACGCGCGCGCGCATCGAGCAGGCCGCCGCCGCACTGGGCTATGTGCCCAACACGGTGGCCCGCACGCTCAAGACCCAGCGCAGCGGCAAGATCCTGGTTACTGTCCCGGACATCGCCAATCCATTCTTCGCGCAGATCCTGCAGGGGGCGGAGGACGCCGCACAGACGGTCGGCTATGCGGTTCTGCTCGGGGATACCCAGCATCAACCCGACCGCGAGGAGCGCTATGCGCAGATGCTTCGGCGCAACGAGGCTGACGGCATGATCGTGCTGGGGCACCGCCTGCCGCCGACGGCGCGCGAGATCGTCCAGCAGCGCGGTGCCGCCGCGCCGGTGATCAACGGCTGCGAGTTCGACCCCGCGCTGGGCATTCCCAGCGTCCATATCGATAACGCCGCGGCCGCGCGCGTGGTGATGGAACATCTGTATGCGCTGGGACACGAGCGGATCGCCGTGGTCGGCGGACCGCCGGACAATCCGCTGCACCAGCAACGGCTGGAAGGGGTGCGGGCGGCCGGCAAGGCGCGTGGACGCCTGCGCCAGCTGAACATCGTGCCGGGTGACTTTTCGGTGGAATCCGGCCATGCGGCTGCCATGGCGCTGCTGGACGGCATGTCTGCGCCAACGGCGATCTTCTGTTTCAGCGATCAGATGGCGCTGGGCACCCTGGCGGCCTGCCGCGATCTGGGCATCCGCGTGCCGGAGGACCTGTCCATCGTCGGCTTCGATGATCTGGCATCTTCCCGCTACCTCACGCCGCCGTTGACCACCATCCGGCAACCGATGCGGGAGATCGGTGAGCGCGCGGTCAACCTGCTGCTTGCCATCATCGAGCACATGGATGTGCCGCTGCAGCAGACGCTGGATTTCACCCTGATGCTGCGGGGTTCAACGGCGCCACCCAGGCGTGGGTGAGGCAGGATAACCGCCGTGAATCCTTGATCCCGAATTGACGCAGAGCTGTCAGACTCACCACAGGCCGCCCGGCAAGGGCGTGCGATCGCGCAAGGGGGTCGGCAATGCCGTTCTTGACGGACTCGACGGAAGTCGCGGTCGAAGGCATCGGCGCGGCACGTCGCATCGGCTGGATGCGCTTCGTGGGCAATGGGCTGGGCGCGATTCCCATCGCCTCGATCATTCTTGAACGTCAGGACGGCCCGTGGGCCTGGGTGTTGCTGCTGCTCAACGCGCTGGCCTGGCCGGCGCTCGCGCTGGCGCTGACCCAGCGCTCACGGCAGCCTGCGGTGGTCCAGTTCCGTTGCATGGTGGTTGATTCCTTCTTTGGCGGTGGCTGGATCGCCTTCATGGGGCTCAGCGTGGTACCCAGTGCGTTGTTCGCCGCGCTGCTGGTCGCCGACAAGATCGCCGCCGGTGGGATGAAGCTGGCGGTACGGGCCACACTGGCACTGGTAGCGGGATTCGCGCTCACCTGGTGGGGCCTCGGGTTTCCTTACCAGCCGGTGTCATCGCAGCGCACGATCGTGCTCAGCGTGCCGTTCCTGTTCGTCTACGGCATCGGCCTCAGCATCCTCAGCTGGCAGCTGGCGCGGCGGGTGAAATCGCAGAACCGCCAGTTGAAGCGGCTGAGCCGCATGGACCCGCTGGTGGAGCTGGCCAACCGCGGCTTCCTGATCGTCCGTGCGCAGCAGGCACTGGACAAGGCGCAGGGGCAGGGTGGTTTTGCCTGCCTGCTGATGCTTGATGTGGATGACTTCAAGCGCATCAATGACTCGCACGGTCATCGCGCCGGGGACGAAGTGCTGCGCCATATCGCCTCCACCTTGCGCGCCTTCGCCCGGCCCGGCGATACCCCTGCGCGGCTGGGAGGCGACGAGTTCGTCGTGCTGCTGCAGGACTGTGCGCCCGTCGATGCGATGCATGTGGCAGAGCGGGTTCGGCTGCAACTTCTGGAGGCAGCACGGCAGGCAACCCCGGGCATCGAGTTCAGCGTCAGCATCGGAATCGCGGCGACGCCGCGCGGTGGCAGCGTCGAGGACTGGCTGGCACTGGCCGACCGCGCGCTGTACCACGCCAAGCGCCAGGGCAAGAACAACGCCAGCTATGGCGAATGAGGTGTTGCCAGGTCTCTGGCGCAGGCCAGCAGCTGGGCGGCCGTTGCCGGAGGCTTGCAGCGCACCGCCAACTGCAGCGTAGTGGTCGGCATGCCCAGTTCCAGCGCAACAAAAGCCAGGCCGCTGCGGTGCATGCTCTGCATCGAGGCCGGCACGATGGCGATACCCAGGCCGGCAGCGGCAAGGTTGATCGCTGAAGCCACCTGCGGCGCTTCCTGCTGGATGGTAGGCGCGAAGCCCTGGCTGCGGCAGGCAGCGACGACGTCTGCACTCAGGCCCTGACCCGATTTCCGCGAGAACAGGATGAAGCGCTCGTCGCGCAGCTCGGCCAGCGCGATGCTTGTCCGGCACGCCAACGGGTGATCGGCCGGCAGTACTGCCACCAGTGGCTCGGCACTGAGTTGCTGTGTCATCCGTTCACCGGTATCGGAAAACGGCGGGCGCACGATCACTGCATCGAGCTCGCCATCATCGAGGCGCCGGACCAGCGATTCACTGCCATCTTCGACCAGCTGCACCTGCACCGCCGGATGTGCCCGCTGGAAGCTGCGCATCAGCGCGGTGACCGCCTCGTTGTAGGTCGCCGATTCGGTCAGCCCCAATGTCAACGTACCGACCTCGCCGCGTGCGGCGCGCAACGCCTCCTCCTTGGCCTGGTCGACGCGCGCGAGGATGTCCTCCGCGGCTCTCCAGAATACCTGGCCAGCATCGCTGAGCACGATGCCGCGTCCCTGCCGGTGGAACAGCGGTGTGCCGATCTCTTCCTCCAGGGCGCGGATCTGCTGCCCGAGCGGCGGCTGGGCGATATGCAGGGCCTCGGCGGCCTTGGTGAAGCTCTGCAGCTGGGCAGTCATGACGAAGTAGCGCAGGTGCCGCAGTTCCATTGGAACCTCAAACGTTCTGGTGCTGTACGAACACGGTATTGGACGGTCGCCGCTGGCGGCAACATCATCGGTATCCCACGGCAGGTGTCCAACGACAAGGGAGACCCCATGAAAAAGACACGTCAGTTGCGCGATCTGCTCCGCCAGGGCAGCGTGATTGCGCCAGGTGCATTCGATGGATTGTCGGCACGCCTGGTGGAGCTGGCCGGCTTCGATGCGGTGTATGCCAGCGGCGGCGCCATCGCGCGTTCGGCCGGCGTGCCGGACATCGGCCTGCTCGGCCTCAGCGAAGTGCTTGCGCAGGTTGAACGGATCGTCGATGCCTGCGATCTGCCGGTGATCGCCGACGCTGACACCGGCTTCGGCGGCACCGCGAATGTTGAACGCACGGTGCGCGCGTTCGAAAGGGCAGGCGTTGCCGCCCTGCATATCGAGGACCAGGCCTTCCCCAAGCGCTGCGGACACCTGGATGACAAGACGCTGGTCGACGCGGGCGAGATGTGCACGAAGATCCGTGTCGCCTGCCAGTCGCGGATCGACCCGGAGTTGATGATCATCGCGCGTACCGATGCCATCGCCTGCGAAGGCCTGGATGCGGCGATCGAACGGGCGCAGGCCTATGTGGACGCGGGCGCGGACATGATCTTCGTCGAGGCACCGGAAACGCTGGAGCAGATCGAGGTGATTTCGCAGCAGGTTCCCGGGCCGAAGCTGATCAACATGTTCCACAGCGGCAAGACGCCGCTGGTGCCGGTGGCGCGGCTGGCCGAACTCGATTACCGGCTGGTGATCATTCCCTCGGACCTGCAGCGCGCTGCGATCCGGGCCATGCAGCGCACCCTGCAGGAGATCGCAGCGACTGGCGACAGCGGGCGTGTTGCCGGCGAGCTGGCCAGCTTCGGCGAGCGTGAGACGATCGTGCGCACGGCGCGGTATCTGGCACTGGACCGGGTGTGATCCGGGCGTGATTGCGGACGTGCCGATGGACGGAGAAGGGGCGGCGGAATCCGCGTGTGTTGCCTGTTCATCCTGCACCCGGAATCATCGCCGCCAATCCTCTACCATGGGCCACCCTGCCCGGACGTGCCGCCCATGCAAGACGCCCTTGTTGCCCAGCCCAAGCCCCCCGTCCCGAGGATCGCGGCCTGGCTGATGATGCTGCTGGGCATGTGGCTGGCGTTGAAGCTGGGCCTGGTGGTGACCCTGCTGTCGGGCCTGCTGGTGTTCCAGCTGACCCACCTGCTGGCCTCCACCGTGGAGGGCAAGCTGCCGCCAGGCCGGGCGCGGGCGATCGCGGTGATCGTGCTGTCAGCGGTGATCATCAGCGCGCTGGTGCTGGCCGGGATCGGCGTGGCGTCATTTTTCCGCAACGAGACCGGTGGACCGGACGCATTGCTGGCGCGGCTGATGGAGATCCTCAATTCGTCGCGGCACCAGGTGCCGGCGCTGCTGCAGCCGTACATCCCCGAGGACATGCCGGCGCTGCGCACGGCACTGAACGACTGGGCCGCCGAGCATCAGCGCCAGCTGGGCGTGGCCGGTACCTCGGTGGTGCAGGTGGGCGTACGCGTACTGATCGGTATGGTGCTGGGCGCGATGATCGCGCTGTATGACGAACTGCCGCTGCCGAAGATGGGCCCGCTGGCGCAGGAGCTGATCGGCCGCACCAGCCGCCTGGCCACCGCGTTCCGCCAGGTGGTGTTCGCGCAGGTGAAGATCTCGCTGCTCAACACCGTGTTCACCGCCATCTTCCTGCTGGGCGTGCTGCCGTTGTTCGGCGTGCACCTGCCACTGTCCAAGACCCTGGTACTGATCACCTTCATCGCCGGCCTGCTGCCGGTGGTGGGCAACATCATTTCCAACACCATCATCACCATCGTCGCGCTGTCGGTTTCGTTCTACGTGGCCGTGGCGGCGCTGCTGTACCTGATCGTGATCCACAAGCTGGAGTACTTCCTCAATGCGCGCATCGTTGGCGGCGAAATCCAGGCCCGCGCCTGGGAGCTGCTGTTGGCGATGCTGGTGATGGAAGCGGCGTTCGGCCTGCCCGGCCTGGTGGCGGCGCCGGTGTTCTACGCCTACGTGAAGCGCGAACTGGTCGACCAGCGCTGGATCTAGTACGGCAGGGTGTGACGCATTCGCCCCAGCCCGGCGCGGGGTGAGACCTTGCCGGCGCGTTCGCGGTGGCTGCGGTATACCCATGGTCACGGTTCGCGCGGCACTGGCTTGGCGCTGCCGGGACCGGCGGCTACAGTGATCCGCACTTCAGGGGAAATTTGCATGGCCGGCAAGGCATCGCCCATCGGACTGCGGACCTGGGTCTGGATCCTGGCGGGGTCGTTCGTGGTCTGTACGCTGCCGTTGATGGCCATCGCGCTGGTCCAGGGCACGCTGCGCTACAGCGCTGCCGAGGACAACCTGGTCAGCCTGCGCCAGCTGCGCCAGACCTTCGACCTGGCCAACCTGGTCTCGGCCGAACGCGGCCCGGCCAACAGCCTGCTCGGTGCCGACCCGGCCGATGCCAGCGAGCATGCGCGGCTTACGCTGCAGCTGGCGGTGGTGCGCAGGCGTGTGGACACCGCGCTGCAGCAGCTGGGTGCCGTGTTCACGGCTGATCCGGGCGTGGTGGATGAGCATGGGATGCTGGCAGACGCGCAACGTCGCCTGCAGTCGGCACGCGCGGGCGTGGACCGGGTGGCAGCGCAGCCGCGCGACGCACGACGCGTCGAAGACGTGGAGCGCGCGATCAGCGGCATGTTTGCCGTGGTCGACCGCCTGCACCTGCTGACCTCGGCACAGATCAACGTACTGGTCCGGGCCGACCGCGAAGCGGCGATTCCAGCCATGCAGGGGCAGGTGCTGATCGACCTGCGCGAGCACGGCGGGCGTCTGGCCTCCAACGTGATGGCGCCGGTGGCGGTACCCGGTGCCTGGCGCAACGAACAGGTGCGCGCGGCGCTGCAGACCGAGGGCCGCCTGCTGGAACTGTGGCGGCTGGCCGGCAGCCACGAATCGGTGTTCCGCAGTGATCCGACGCTGTCCTGGCATTGGGATATGGCGCGCCGGCAGTTCTTCGGCGAGTCACTGCCGATGATCGAACAGCTGATCGACGACGGACGGCGTGGCCTGCCGCCGCCGTGGACCGCTGCCGAGTTCACCACGCGCTACGTGCCGACCCTGCAGTCGCTTGAGGCGCTGCGTGACGGTTACCTGAGTGTGTCCATCGCCAGGTTCGAGCACACCCGCAACCGGGAGGCCACGCGGCTGGCGGTACTTCTGGCCACCGCGCTGGGAACCCTGGTGGTACTGGGTGTGGCGCTGCGTATCGCGCATCTGCAGATCCTGCGATCTCTGCTGCAGGCACAACGGCAGGTGATCCAGATTGCCTCCGAAGCGCCTGGGCCCGAGCAGCATGTCACCCATCCGCTGGCCGAGATGCAGCGCCTGTTCGATGCGATTGAAGTGCTGCGCGAGAAGTCGCGCGAACGCTCGGCGCTGACCAGCGAGCTGCGCCAGCTGGCCGGCACCGATGAGCTGACCGGACTGCTGAACCGTCGCGCGCTGGAGGAACTGGTGCAGCAGCGCCACGACGAGGGGCGGATGAGCGCAGTGG
Source organism: Stenotrophomonas sp. GD04054 (assembly GCF_029836955.1). Taxonomy (NCBI): domain Bacteria; kingdom Pseudomonadati; phylum Pseudomonadota; class Gammaproteobacteria; order Lysobacterales; family Lysobacteraceae; genus Stenotrophomonas; species Stenotrophomonas sp. GD04054. The sequence goes on from NZ_JAOECR010000037.1 coordinate 40,897, forward strand.
TGATCCTGCTGGACGTTGATCGCTTCAAATCGATCAATGATGGTCATGGCCACGATGCGGGTGATGAAGTGCTGGTACAGGTGGCGCAACTGCTGCAGCGCCATCTTCGCCGCAGCGACAGCATTTCCCGCTATGGTGGCGAGGAGTTCCTGGTGCTGCTGGCCGACGGTGACCTGGCCGCTGGCCGACAGCTGGCCGAATCGCTGCGGCTTGCGCTGCAGCAGCTGGACATCGTGGTGGCCGGCGGTACCGTGCTGCGGGTGACCGCCAGCTTCGGCGTGGCCCGCGGTGCTACCGACGCCTTGGGCTGGCGGACCCTGCTGCGTGCCGCCGATGCGGCCATGTACCAGGCCAAGGCGCAGGGCCGCGACCGCGTGCGGGTCGCCGGTGGTGGGCGCATTCCACGCTGAAACATCATGTTCATCGCTGGCGCACGCATGGCTGCTTAGACTGGACCTTCGACCATCTGGCAGGAGCGCATCATGACCGTTCGCCCCGTCGTTGCTGCAGCGCTGCTGGCCGGGATGCTGGCCGGCTGTACCTCCACTTCGTCGCAGACCGCTGCGGATGCGCCGCGCCACCCCTCGGTTGCCGCCGACCTGAGCCCTGTGCCGGCTTTCACCGGCGGCGGTGCGGGTTGGAGCATCGAGATCGCCTCCACCGGCCAGGGCAACCACGATGCCAGCCTCAGCGTTGACGGCCGTACCCACAAGGGCACGCTGCGCTATCCGGGGCAGCCGGCCGATGCACCGAGCTCGCTGATCGTGCTCAACGGCGAGCTTGGCCAGCAGCCCGCCATCGTCGAGATCAAGCGTGAGTCGTGCCGCACTGCCGAAGGTGTGGACACCCTGACCAGCGTGCAGGTGACGATGGAAGGGCAGCCACAGCGCCGCGGTTGTGGCCACCTGGCGGTGTACTGATCCTGTGCGCCGTCGTGCTTGAGATTCCAACCCTGCACACCGTGCGCCTGCGGCTGCGTCCACAGCAGCTGGATGACTTCGGCGTCTATGCCGCGTTCCTGGCCTCGCCGCGTGCGCGGGGCATGGGCGGGCCGTTCGGTGAGGTGGCGGCGTGGGGGCAGTTCTGCCATGACCTCGCCAGCTGGCATCTGTTCGGCCATGGCGCGTTGATGATCGAGCGTGCCGATACGGGAGCCTGCATCGGCCAGGTCGGGATCAATCATGGCCCGCTGTTTCCTGAAAAGGAGCTGGGCTGGTTGCTGTACGACGGCCATGAAGGGCAGGGCTTTGCCACTGAAGCGGCCGGTGCACTACGCGATTGGGCAGTCGTGGTGGCGCGGCTGCCGACGCTGGTCAGCTACATGGCGCCGGACAACCTGGCATCGCAGGCCGTCGCGCGGCGCCTGGGCGGGGCGCTGGATGCGAACGCCGTGCGCAGCGATGCGGATGATCTGGTCTACCGCTACAGCACCCGGTAGTGCCGGCCGCTGGCCGGCATCATCGGTGCACCCGGGGGCGTCATCTACGCATGTCAAGCCATGACCCGTTGCGCGGCACGCCTGGGCTTTGCCATCCTCCCTGCTGTTTTCCGTAGCGTGGAATCCCGATGCGTCCTGTGTTCTGGCTGGCTTTGGCCCTGCTGCCCACCCTGGCGGTGGCGCAACCCGCGCGTATTGCCAAGACCAAGGCTCCGGCGCAGGATCCCTTCAGCGAGCTGTTCGACACCGCCTGCATGCAGCACATCGGTGCCCCGGCACGGTTGCAGTCGCTGATGGAATCCAATGGGCTGTCGCCGTTGCAGCCCGCCGAAGCCGCGGCGCTGTTGCAGGGGCAATCGGGCGTGGCCTGGATGGTGCCTCTGGCCAGTGGCCGCTATGCGGTGAGCTGGGCTGACGATGGCACGTGTACGGTCTACGCCGAAAAGGCCGACGCGGCGGTCGTGCAGAAGGGATTCGCCCGGTTGGTGCAGGCCGCACCGAAGCCGTTGCAGGTGCGGTCGCTGCCAGGGCGTGGGCCGCTGTCGGCCGATCAGGTGGCCATCCAGTACGGCTGGGCCACGCCGGGGCAGGGCAAGCTGCAGGTGCGATTCCGCCTGGTCACACGGCAGGCGGCAGAAGCCGGCGTGCAGGCGATGGCCTCGGCGGCCCCGGGCGAAGCGATGCTGGCGCAGGGCGCGCCTGGGCCCTGAAGGGCCCACGCTCGCGATTCAGCCTTTCACGCGGCAAGTGGTATATCGTTTATCGATAAATTCACCCGGGGCGGCGAGGCCACCCCAATGCCGGAGGCCGCTTGACCGCTCGTCCCGCCCGCGCCAGACCCGCGCGAGGCTTGTTCACCCTGGCCCAGGCCGCCGTACAGGCGGTGCGGGCGATGTGCTGGCTGGGCATCCTGGCCGCACTGCTGGCCGTGCCGCTGGTCGCCCACGACCGCAGCTGGCTGCTCGACAGCATCCACGACGCTGATGCTGCTGCCGTGCATGGCAGCGACCTGTTCCTGCATTTCTGCCTGGGCCTGGGCGCGATCGTCGCGCTGCTGGTGCTGTGCCTGATGTTCCTGCGCCACCTGCTGCGGCTGTTGAAGTCGGCGGCGCGCGAGCGGCCGTTCACCCACGCCAATGCACAGCGCCTGCAGCGCATGGCCTGGCTGATGCTGTCGATGGAGGTGCTGTCGATCCTGATCGGCGCCTACGCCGCCTGGATGGGCCCGGACTTCACCTGGATGGAGGTGGGCGGCGGCATGTCGATCACCGGCCTGGTCGCGGTGCTGATGCTGTTCGTGCTGGCACGCGTGTTTGCCGTGGGTGCGGCAATGCGCGATGACCTCGACGGTGTCATCTGATGGCGATTGTCATCACCCTGGACCGCATGCTGCAGGAACGGGGCATGACCCTGTCCGAGCTGGCCGGGCGCATCGACATCACCCTGGCCAACCTGTCGATCCTCAAAACCGGCAAGGCGCGCGCCATCCGCTTTTCCACACTTGATGCGATCTGCCGTGAGCTGCAGTGCACGCCCGGTGACCTGCTCGGGCATGACCCGGCGCAGGCGCAGGAGGCTGACTGAGTGTTTCCCCTTTTCCCTTACCTACTGACGAAACGGACCTGAAATGGAATGGTTGGCTGACCCCTCGATATGGATGGGCCTTGCAACCCTGGTCGTGCTGGAGATCGTTCTCGGCATCGACAACCTGGTGTTCATCGCGATCCTGGCCGACAAACTGCCGCCGCACCAGCGTGACCGCGCGCGGGTGATCGGCCTGGCGCTGGCCCTGCTGATGCGGCTGGTGCTGCTGGCCGCGCTGGCATGGATCATGAAGTTGACCGAACCGCTGCTCACGCTGTTCGACCACAGCTTCTCCGGGCGTGACCTGATCCTGCTGGGCGGTGGTCTGTTCCTGCTGTTCAAGGGCACGATGGAACTGCACGAGCGACTGGAGGGCCGCCAGCATGAGGACAATGGCAAGAAGGTCTACGCCAGCTTCGCGATGGTGGTGGCTCAGATCGTGGTGCTCGACGCGGTGTTCTCGCTGGACTCGGTGATCACTGCGGTCGGCATGGTCGACAACCTGGGCGTGATGTACGCCGCGGTGACCATCGCGATGGCGCTGATGCTGGTGGCCAGCAAGCCGCTGACCCGCTTCGTGAACAAGCATCCCACGGTGGTGGTGCTGTGCCTGGGCTTCCTGTTGATGATCGGTTTCAGCCTGGTGGCCGAAGGCCTGGGCTACAAGATCCCGAAGGGTTATCTGTACGCGGCGATCGCCTTCTCGATCCTGGTTGAAGCCTTCAACCAGTGGGTGCGCTTCAATCGCGAGCGCAACGAGCGTCGCCAGCCGTTCCGCCAGCGTACCGCCGACGCCGTGCTGCGCATGCTGGGCGCGCGCCCGGCCAATGGCCACGACGACGAAAACGCTGACGAACACGTCGATGCCGAAGAGCGGTTGCAGCCGGCCGAGCACGAGATGATCCGCAGCGTGCTGGGCCTGGCTGATCGCCCGGTGTCAAGCGTGATGACCGTGCGTGCCGACGTGCAGTGGATCGACCTGGCACGTGGGCAGGAGGATGTGGTGGCACGCCTGGTGGCATCGCCGCACACCCGCCTGCTGGTGGGTGATGGCGACCTGGACAGCCTGCGCGGCGTGGTGCAGAGCCGCGACCTTCTGGCCGACCTGCTGCAGGGCAGGCCGCTGCAGCTGGAGGGCAACCTGCGCGAGCCGCAGTACGTGCTGTCCAGCGCCAGCGCACTGCAGGCGCTGGAACTGATCCGCCAGCACCCGGTGCCGTTGGCGGTGGCGGTGGACGAGTACGGCAGTGTGGAAGGCCTGGTGACCGCCAACGATCTGCTGGCGGCCATTGCCGGTGACCTGGTCGACACCCAGGACGAGCGCTATGGCGTGGAGGCGCAGGGCGAGAACCAGTGGGAGGCCGACGGTGCGCTGACCCTGGACGACCTGCAGCGCCTGGCCGGCGTGTCGCTGCCGCGCAGTGCCGACTACATGACCATCTCCGGTCTGGTGCTGGAGCGTCTGGGGCGCCTGCCGGACATCGGTGACACGGTGGAGATTGCGGATGTACGCATCACCGTACTGGCAATGGAGAGGCGTCGCATCGCCCGCCTGCGGGTGGAACGCATCGGGCTTTCGTAGAGTCGAGCCTGCTCGACTGGCCCTCTGTAGAGTCGAGCCATGCTCGACTGCCTCCTGAGCAGCCGGGTACGGGCTCGGCTCTACACAACACTGCCGGCAACCGTCACCATGGCGGGCCCGTTTTCCTTCCCGGATGGTTGCAGTGCTGAGTACGATCGGTTTGTTGATGGGCCTGTATGTGGCCTGGCGCCTGTTCTGGCCACTACGCATGCCCATCTGGATGAAGGTCGTGCTGTCGCTGCTGCTGGTGAGCGTTGCCGTGCAGCTGCGCATCGTCGCCATGTTCTGGGGCACGATGGCCTCGCCGGAAATCCCGAAGCTGGCCATCGCCTCGTTGGCCACGGGTTCGACTGCCGTACTGCTGCTGGCGCTGTTCCTGCTGGTGCTGGACGCGGGCCTGCTGGTGTCGCGCATCCTGCGCAGGCCACGTGCTGTATCGGCGTTGCGCGCGCCGAAGCTGCGCCCGGCGGCGGGTGTGCTGGCGCTGCTGGTCAGCGCCTATGGCGTCAGCCAGGGAATGGCGGTGCCCAAGCCCAGGCAGATCGAGGTGAGCATCGCCGGGTTGCCGGCCGGGTTCGACGGCTATCGCGTGCTGCAGCTGACCGACATCCATGCCAGCCGCCTGCTGACCGGCGACTGGGTGCGCAGGGTGGTGGAGGAGAGCAACGCACTGAAGCCGGACCTGATCGTGATCACTGGCGATCTGATCGACGGCAGTGTCGAGGCCCGTCGCGACGACGCGCGTCCGTTGGCCGACCTGCAGGCGCCGGATGGCGTCATTGCCATCACCGGCAATCACGAGTACTACGCGCAGTACCAGGACTGGATGCAGGCGTTCCGCGCGCTGCACATGCAGGTGCTGGAGAACAGTCATCTGCAGGTACGACGCGGTGACGCGGCGCTGACCATTGCCGGCGTCACCGACCCGGTGGCCGCACGCTACGGTCTGCCGCTGCCGGACCTGGAGGCCGCGCTGGCTGGCGCCGATCCGGGCGCGCCGGTGATCCTGCTCGACCATCGCCCGCGCAACGCACGCGAGGCTGCCGCGCGTGGGGTGAAGCTGCAGCTGTCCGGGCATACACATGGCGGCCAGATCATTGGCATGGACCAGCTGGTGAAGCGCGCCAATGGCGGTTATGTGTCGGGGCGTTACGAGGTGGATGGCATGACACTGTACGTTAGCAATGGTGCTGGCCTGTGGGCCGGTTTCCCGGCACGCATCGGCGTTCCTTCGGAGATCACCCTGATCACCCTGCGCCGCGCCCCGTGACCCCTGACAAACCACATGGAAGGAACCATGGCCCATCCCCGCGCACCCATGGAACGTCTGATCCGCGCCAATGCGGACGAGATCAATCGGCTGCGCCAAGCCATCCGCGAAGCCGCTGGCGCGCGCTGGCGTGGCCCGGAAGAAATGCAGCGGCACACAGCAGCCTGCGCGGAATACAACCAGCGCTATGAACAGCTTGCTTTCCCGGGTGGCTACGCCAATGCACTGAAGCAACTTGCCGAACGCGATCCAGATACGGTGGATGTCGTGCTGACCTTCCTTGAGGTGCGCCCGTACTTCTTCCGTTCCGGATATATGTGGAAGACGCTGCTGAAGCGTGTGCAGCGGGTGCCGATGGGCGCGAAGCAGCAGGCCCGGATGCAGAAGATCCTCGATGCCTACGCCGCTTACAGGGCGGTAAGCCAGCACACCGGGTAGCTCCACGCCATGCGTGGAGGTCGCGCAGCACCCAGCGTCCCAGCCGGCCCCGGATCGGCGATCATCTGCACTGGGTTCTGAAACCAGGAAACACGCAATGCAGGGAGCGCATCATTCAATCCGGCGTCCGCGCCACGTCGCGCTGCTGGTTGGTCTGCTCGCGCTGGCGGCATGCCAGCGCACAACGGATGCGCCGACCGGAGCACCCGCAGCGGGCACACCGCTTGCCGCCCCGGCCATGGCAGAAGACCTCTCTCCGCTGCTCGATGCGCTGCCGAGCTGCGTGCTGGACGGCTGGTACATCGACGTTCAGACCGATCGCCCGGCCCATCCCTGGCTGGCCGCGAATGCGCCGAAACCCTGCAAGGTGGACGAAGAGAATGAGATCGCCACGTTCTGCACGGGTGGGCAATGGAAAGGATTGCCGGTGGAAGAGGTGATCCTGCCGACGATGACGTTCGTCTCGTTCCGTGGGGCCAGGATTGCCTTGCCGTTGGAGAAGGCGCGTTCAATCGCCCGCCAGCACCTGGGGCAGGACTTCCCGGGTGGCGCGGCTTACGAAGCGGGCCGCGAACCGAAGCTGATGGCTGATCCTGAAGATGCGCAGCGCTCGTGGCTGCTGTGCAGCACGCCGGAGCCGGGAGATGACGCGGGCAGCCAGGCAGGCGTGAGCTATTCCGGCATGAACCTGCCCTACGACCACGACAGTTGCAGCTACCGCTACAGCCCGGTCGACTTCTGCGATGCGCGGCACCGGGCCGCCATTGAAGAAGCTCTCCAGCATCAGAAGCCCAATTTCAACCAGCACTATCTGCTGGTACAGGTCGATGATCGTCCCGAGTACTTCCAGCGCACGCTGGTGCTGGTCGACACCCGCACCGGACGCGCCACGCCATTGCCGATCGATGCCTTCACCGGCCCGGCGGGGAAGGGCGGAGACGCCGCCGGCTACGGGACCCTGGAAACGGGTGCGGACCAGCAGCAGTTCTGCCTTGATGGTGCGTTGCTGGTCTACCGCGTTTTCGAGGAAGGACGCTTCTGCTTCGGCTTTGACGGTGAGCGATTCACCGGCCATGAAACCCAATACATGCAGGCGACGGACAGCCGATGACCGGTATTTCACCCCGGCCATGACATCCTGCCCCGAACCTGCGCAACCGGGATCGAGGCTGTTGAAGGCGAACACGCAATGACTGCCGAGCGGCAGCGCTCGATGTGGGTGGCCGGCCTGTCCACGGTGGTGGAGTGGTACGACTTCACCTTGTACCTGTACTTCGCCACGGTGCTGTCGCGGGTGTTCTTCGGTGGTGGCGAGCAGGCGCTGCTGGTCACCCTGGCCGGCTTTGCGGTGTCCTACCTTATGCGCCCGCTGGGCGCACTGTGCTTCGGCCACCTGGGCGACCGCCTGGGCCGGCGCTGGATGCTGCTGGCATCGATGGCCTTGATGGCAGCGGCGATGCTGGCCACCGCGCTGCTGCCGACAGCGGCCACGGCGGGCACTACGGCGGGCGTGCTGCTGTTGGTGCTGCGCTGCGTGATGGCGTTCTCGGTAGGTGGTGAGTACACCGGCGTGGTGGCGTATCTACTGGAAAGCGCGCCGGTGCGGCGACGTGGCCTGGTGACCTCGCTGGCATCGGCGGCCAGTGAAGTGGGCGCGCTACTGGCGGTAGCGATCTCCGCGCTGACCGTGGCGCTGTTGCCCACCGCGCAGCTGGACAGCTGGGGCTGGCGCATTCCGTTCTTCTTCGGTGCCGCGCTGGCACTGGTGATCCTGGTCGCGCGCTCGGGCATGCACGAATCGCCGGAGTTCGAACGCCAGCGTCGCGAGGGCAGTATTCCGGCTACGCCGCTTCGCCACGTATTGCGTAACCACCCGCTGGCGGTAGCGCGCACGTTTGCGATTTCGGCGCTGGGATCGATCACTTATTACGTCGGCATCACCTATGTGCCGGCATTCCTGCATGCGCAGGGTCATGACGAAGGTGATGCACTGTGGCTGTCGACGATTGCGGCAGTGGCGGTCATTGCGATCACGCCGCTGTGCGGCGCATTGTCCGACCGCGTCGGACGACGGCCGATGCTGTTGGGCCTGACCGTGCTGGCGGCGCTGCTGCCACTGTCCCTGTTCGCGTGGATGGCACAGGCGACGGCGCTGGGCATCGCGCTGGCGGCGGTGCTGCTGGCCTGCGTGGCCGGTGGCGTGAGCGCGGTGGCAGCCCCGGCCACGGCCGAGCAGTTCCCCGGCGAGGGCCGGGTCAGCGGGCTGGCACTGGGGGTGACCATGGCCACCGCCTTCTTCGGCGGCGCAACACCCTGGCTGGCGCAATGGTGGGTGGAACGCAGCGGCTGGGCAGCGGCGCCGGGCGCGATGATCGCGCTGGTGGCGGTGCTGGTGCTGCCGGTGCTGTGGACCCTGCCCGAGACGGTCCCGGGCAGGGCCAGGCGCTAGCGGGTCAGACCTTCAGGGTCTGCTCGATGTCGGCCAGTACCGCGGCCGCATCCACGCCGATGGCAATCGACTGCACCACGTGGCCATCCCACACGCTGGGACCGAACGCCAGGCCTTCCGGCTTGGGAATGGTCATGCCGCGGGCGACACCGTCGGTGGCCACGCGCACGCTGGCGCGCTCGAACTGGAACAGCTCCGGGCGGGTCAGCGCGATGCACGCGCAGCAGTCGTGCACGACCATGCCCTTGTGGCCGGCCTGCAGGTAGAAGTCCACGTAGTCCTGCGACAGCGCACGGACCAGCTCGGCGTCGGCACCGCCGATGGCAGCCAGCGTGTCCAGGCCGTCACGGTCCATTTCCACGCGGGTGGTCACGTCCAGACCGATCGCAGTAACCGGCCAGCTGGCGGTGAACACCACGTCGGCCGCTTCGGCATCGCCCCAGATGTTGGCCTCGGCGGCCGGGGTGATGTTGCCGTTGACGTGGAAAGCGCCACCCATGATCACCACGCCGCGCACCAGGCCGGCGATGTCCGGGGCCTGCTGCAGGGCCAGGGCCAGGTTGGTCATGCGGCCGACCGCGACCAGGGTCACTTCGCCCGGATGTGCGCGGACCAGGTCGATGATCAGCTGGTGGGCCGGGCGCGCATCGGCGGCCACGTCCAGGTGGGCGGGCACCGGGTGGTTGCCCAGCCCGTTGTGGCCATGGATGTGCACCGGCCAGGCTTCCGGGGTGGCTTCCGGCTGCAGCGGGCCGCCGGCGCCGCGCGCGACCGGAGCGGCAAAGCCCCAGGCCTGCTTCAGGTACAGCGCATTGTGCGTGGTCGACTCCACCGAGGCATTGCCGAAGGTGGTGGTGACGCCGATCAGGTCGATCTGGGCGTGCTTGTGCAGGTACAGCAGGGCCAGGGCGTCGTCGACGCCCGGGTCGGTATCGAAAATGACTTTCAGCATGTTGTTGTTCTTCTTCTTCCGTGTGGTGCGGGGGGCGCCGGCGGCCACGGGGCAGGCCGGCGCGCCCTACATTGTCCCATCTTCATGACAGGCAGGGCCATTGCCGGGGTGGCAGGCCATAATGCCCCCAGTCCAGGCACGGAGTCGCCGAATGCTGATCGTTGCCCTTCTGCTGGTCCTGCTGGTGCTGGGCCTGAACGTGGTGGCCACCGTGGTGATCGTGCAGCGTGACGGCCTGACGGCGGGCGGCCGGACGGTGCAGTTGCTGCTGGTCTGGCTGCTGCCGCTGGTCGGCGCGATCCTGTGCATGGCGGTGGCCACGGCCGATGGCTCACCCGCGCGGAGCGATGGCAGTGGCGGTGGGCCCGCCGATTTCTCCGGCGGCTATTCCGGGGACAGCCACAGTCATCACAGCTACAGCAGCTCCGACTGTGGAAGCGACGGCGGCAGCAGTGACGGTGGTGCTGGCAGCTGCAGCGATTGAGGTCTCTGTAGAGTCGAGCCATGCTCGACTGCACTTCGCTCCAACGCCGCGGCGCCTGATCGAAA
>NZ_JAOECR010000038.1:0-49648 GCF_029836955.1 Stenotrophomonas sp. GD04054
ACCCACCCCGCCTCCCCACAGGAAACCAGCTTCTGCAGTTGCTGTTGCTCCAGCTCGTAGCGGGTGCAGGGCGCAGCCCTGCCAAACCCCTACCCTTTGGCCATTGCCTGCCACCACTGTGACAGCAGCTCCGGCCTGCGCAGGCGCTCGCGCCACCAGCGCAGAGCGGCGCCATCCTCACCGGTGCGCCAGGCCAGCCAGAAGGTTTCCTCCGGCTTGTGCTCCTCCACCTCGCGGATCACCAGCTGGCCACGCGCCACCGCCGCGCGCGCGCACGGCTCGGGCAGGAAACCGAAGCCCACGCCTTCGCACTGCAGCTTCAGCTTGCTGGCCATGTCCGGCACCGTCAGCATCTCCTGCCCCATCAACAGACCGACCGTGCGCGGCAGCAGCCGCCGCGCCGAATCGGAGACCGCGATCGCGCAGTGCTCGACCAGCTGCTCGCGTCCGAGCACGCCCGGCACTGCAGCCAACGGATGACCGGGGGCGACCGCGAACACGAACTCCACCGTACCCAGCGGCTCGACCACGTAACCGCCACCACTGGGCCCCTCGCCCGGCGCGCCGACCAGCAGGTCGGCACGGCGATCCAGCAAGGCCTCCCAGGTGCCTGACAGTGCCTCACCGATCAGCCGCAGCCGGGTCGGCGCCTCAGCCTCACGGAAGGCGGCGATGTCCGGGCCCAGCAACCAGGTCGGGAACACCGAGTCCACCGCCAGGGTCAGTTCGGTCTCCCAGCCCGATGCCACCCGGCGCACCCGCAGTTCCAGCTCCCGGGCTGCGCGCAGCAGGTGGCGGCCTTCGTCCAGCAGCGCGCGGCCAGCCTCAGTCGGCTCGGCGCGCGGGCCGACCCGGTCGAACAGCTGTACGCCCAGGTCCTCCTCCAGCTTGGCCACGGTGTAGGAGATGGTCGAAGGCACTTTGTGCAGAGCCTTGCCGGCGCCGGCGAACGAGCCGCGGCGGTCGATGGCGTCCAGGATCTGCAGGGCATCGAGACTGAGTTTGAGCATTCGAATTTTTCGATGATGGCTGTCAAAACTATCCGTTTTTCAAACCCCGGGCGCAAGCGGATACTTCTCTCCAACGGGGAAACACAGCGGCTACAAGCCCACCCCGCCCCATCGAAACCATCGAACAAGGAGATTCCATCATGCTGCAGATCCGCAAGAGCGCTACCCGTGGCCTGGCCGAGCATGGCTGGCTGTCCTCGCGCCATACCTTCTCCTTCGCCAACTACTACGACCCCCGCTACGTCAGCTTCGGCCCGCTGCCGGTGATCAACGAAGACAAGGTGATCGGCGGCCAGGGCTTCGGCACCCACAGCCACAGCAACATGGAGATCGTTTCCTATGTGCTGGGCGGCGCGCTGGAGCACAAGGACTCGATGGGCACCGGCTCGGTGCTGCGTTACGGCGACGTGCAGCGCATGAGCGCCGGCAGCGGTGTCAGCCACAGCGAGTTCAATCACTCCGCCGACGAGACCGTGCACTTCCTGCAGATCTGGATCTTCCCGGACGCAGAGAACATCACCCCGTCCTACGAGGAGACCCACTTCGCACCGGAAACCAAGCGCGGCCAGCTGCGCCTGATCGCCTCGCCGGACGGTGCCGATGGTTCGCTGCGCATCCACCAGGATGCCCGCATCTTCGCCACCATCCTCGATGGCGGCCAGAAGCTGCACCACGCCCTCGGCAACGGCCGTGGCGCCTATGTGCAGGTGGCCCGAGGCCAGCTGCAGGTCAATGGCATCACCCTGGAAGCCGGTGATGCACTGCAGGTCAGCGACGAAGCGCAGCTGACCCTGGAGAACGGCAACGACGCCGAAGTGCTGGTGTTCGACCTGCCGCTGTAACGACAACGCCCGCGATGCCGAAAAGCATCGCGGGCGTATTTGTAGAGCCGAGCCATGCTCGGCTGCGGTTTGACAGCCAGCCGAGCGCGGGCTCGGCTCTACAGCACCACCGGCGTCAGAACTTGTACGTCATCGCCAACCGCACATTGCGCGGCTCACCCCAGGTGTAGGTGCTGTACCAGCTGAAGATCGTGTAGTAACGCTTGTCCAGCAGGTTGTTGACGTTGAGCGTGGCCGACAGGCGATCGTTGAATTCATAGCGCGCCATTGCATCGAGCAGCCAGTAGGGTTGGGTGCGATGCACCACCTTGGCCTGCGTGGCCGGGTTGGTGATCTCACCGAAAGTGGAATCCTGCCAGCGCGCGCCACCGCCCAGCGTCAGCCCCTTCCAGTCGCCGCGCAGGCGGTAGCTGGTGTGCAGGCTGAACTGGTTTTCCGGCTCCAGTGTGGTCACCTTGGCACCTGCCTGGCGGGCGATCTTGTGCGAGAACCCACCCTGCACCTGCCAGCCCTCGGCCAGCTGGCCCGACATTTCCAGCTCGTAGCCCTTGGTACGCACGCCCATCAGGGCGCGATAGGCATCCTGCCCGTCCGGTGTCTTGCCACCAGTGGGCTGGGCGAAGTTGTCCTGGTCGAGCTGGAACAGCGCCGCACTGGCGTTGAAGCGCCCATCGAGGAACTCGGCCTTCAGGCCCATCTCGTAGCTGCGGCCTTCCAGCGGATCCAGTGCCTTGCCCTGCTCGTCGCGTTCGCTGTGCGGTTTGAAGATGGTGCTGTAGCTGGCGTACACCGAATAGTGCTCACCGAGGTCGTAGACCACACCGGCATACGGCACGAACACGCCGGTCTCGCGCGTGTCCGGCGAGCGGTAGCTGGCCAGGCGACTGCCCACGATCACCTTCAGTGGATCGGCCACGTCGAAACGGCCGACAACATACAGGCCGTTCTCACGCGTCACTTCGTTGTTGCTGTAGCTGCGCTGCCACTCCGGCTCGGGAATGTCGCCATTCCAGGTTCTGTAGTCCGGCACAGTATCCGGGAACCCCGCCTGCGGGCCGTAGCCGGTATTGGTCCAGCGCTTGCGCGAGGCGCTGCCACCGACCACCAGCTCATGCTCCCGCCCGAACAGGCCGAAATGACCGCTCACATAGAAGTCGGCAGCATTGCTGACGGTCTTGCCAACGTACTTGCCGAGCCACAGGCTGACGCCCTCGCCGGTCAACGGATCGGGATTGCCGGCGGCGGCGCCGGCCAGTGCGGCGTCATAGCCGTTGACCTGGTGGTTGAGCTGCAGCTTGGCCACCCAATCGTTGGCGAAGGTATGCTCGAGCGTGGCAAAGCCGGTGCGCACATACTGGCGCCAGCCACTCCAGCGGGTGCCGTTGTTGAACGAACGCGGCATGTCATTGAAGTTGCCGGCACTGTCCAGCAGCGGGATGCCACCCCAGGTCGAGCCCTTCGGGTCGCTGTCCATCGCATCGCCACCCACGGTCAGCAGGGTGCGCTCGCCCAGATCGGCTTCCAGCACCGCGTAGCCCACCTTGCTGGTGCGCTGGTAGAAGTCGAGATTGGAATGCTTGTCCTGCCAGGCGCCCACCGCACGACCGCGCACGCGTCCATCGGCGGTCAACGGGCCGCCAACATCGATCTCGGCACGATAGTCATCCCAGCGGCCGACACCCAGCGTCGCACTGCCGGCGAACTCCTTGCCCGGCTTCTTGCGCATCAGGTTGATGGTCGCGCCCGGATCGCCCATGCCGGTGAGCAGGCCGGTCGCGCCCTTGAGCACTTCGATGCGGTCATAGATCGCGGTATCGCTGAGCGTGTTGCCCGCTGAATAGGCCGAGTCACGCGACATCGGGATACCGTCGTACTGGAAGTTCTGCACGGCGAAGCCGCGCGCGTAGTACTCGGTGCGCTCGCTGTCGTAGGTCACGATGCTGATGCCGGGGGTCACCCGCATCACGTCATCGATGCCGTTCAGGCCAAAGTCGTCCATCTGAGCGCGGGTAATGACGCTGATGGTCTGTGGGGTCTGCCGCGGGGTCAGCACCAGGCGGGTGGCGGTGGCGATGGTGCCGGGCGTGTACGCGCCGCTGCCCTCGGTGATGGTGCCGAGCAGGTTGGCGGTGACCTGCACGGTCTGCAGGGTCTGCGACGCCGGGGCCTCGGCGGCCTTGTCCGGCTCGGCGGCGGACTGCGCGGCTGCGATGCCGCTGCTGGCCAGTGCGGTGATCAGCAGGCCCTGGGCAAGCGCCTGCGGCAACGCACGGCGACGCGGCAATTGGGACGGAATACGGGCATCAGGCACAGACAGCACGGCGGGACCTCCACGATCGGGTGGGATCCTCTGGCGGCGGCTGGAGGGAAGACGGGGACGCGGCCGGATGGCCGCAGGCGCAGGAGTGTACTCCCCTGCGCCCCGGCTGTCGTGCGGTGTGCTGTGGTGCGGCGCGCTGCCGCAGGCTCAGCCGCCGATGGCGGCGCAGGCCTCCAGGATCAGTGCGGTCACGTCCTTCGGCTGCGAGGCCAGCGAGGCATGGCTGGCATCCAGCTCCAGCAGTCGCTTGGGCTGCATGCGCGTGGCCATTGCCCTCTGGTTCTCCGGCGCGATCATCCGATCATGGCGGGACAGCTGGTACCAGCTCGGCCTGTGCTTCCACGCCGGGTCGCTCACCGCATCACCGAAAGTGCTGGCCAGCGGCGCCTTCTGGGTCACCGCCATCACCCGGCCCTCCTCTTCGCTCAGATCCTGGCAGAAGCTCTCATGGAACTTGTCCGCACGCAGCCACAGGTAGCCATCGCTGTCCGGCGCAAGGTTCGGCGCCGCCTCCGGCAGGTGCTGCTGGGTGATGCCACCGGGGCTCTCGCCGGCATCAGGCGCGAAAGCGGCGATGTAGACCAGGCCCTTCACGTTGTCCTCGTTGCCGGCCTGGCTGATCACCGCGCCGCCATAGGAGTGGCCGACCAGCAGCACCGGCCCGTCGATCTGCCGGATCATTTTCCGGGTGCGGCCGGCATCGTCGGCCAGCGAGGTGAGTGGCAGTTCCACCGCCTGCACGCGGTCATGGCCGTTGCGATGCAGCTCCAGGATCACTTTGGCCCAGTGTGCGGCCCCGCCCCAGAAACCATGGACGAGGAGGATGGTGGGTGTCGTGCTCATGTACGGATCTCCGGCAGCGGCCGGCGGAATGCCGACCGTGTCGCCACTGTCCGTCTTTGGCGTTAATCAGCGGTGACGCATTCGGGTCACTGCAATCGTATGCGTCGCTGGATGTCATGCATGGCACTTGCCGATCCCGCTTGAAAACGTTTTCATGGATGATCCTTGGAGCTTCGCACCGCGCATGACGCCCTCATCCCCACGTGCCCAGCAGCACGCCACCCGTGCCGCCTTCTTCATCCCTGGATTCGCCACCGCCGCCTGGGCGCCGATGGTGCCCTACGCCAAGGCCAAGGCCGGGCTGTCCGACGCCAGCCTCGGCGCCGTGCTGCTGTGCCTCGGGCTCGGCTCACTGCTGGCGATGCCACTGGCAGGTGCGCTGACCGGGCGGCTGGGATGCCGCCGGGTGATGGTGATCACCTGCGCGATGATGCTGTGCGCCCTGCCCTTGCTGGTGCTGGCGCCCTCTCCGGTAGCGCTGGGCGCGGCCCTGTTCGTGTTCGGCGCCGGCGTCGGTGCACTGGATTGTGCGATGAACATGCAGGCGGTCGCGGTCGAGCGCGACGCCGGGCGCGCGATGATGTCCGGATTCCATGCCTTCTACAGCATCGGCGGCTTCGTCGGCGCCGGCTGCATGACCGGCATGCTGATCCTGGGTACGCCACTGTGGCTGGCCGCGCTGGTGTCCGTGGCCGCTCTGCTGCTGGTGGCAGTGCTGTCGGCACCGCACTGGCGCCCACAACGGATCCTGCATGAAGGCCCCCTGCTGGCACTGCCGCATGGCGTGGTGCTGTTCATCGGCGTGCTGGCCTTCGTGGTGTTCCTCGCCGAGGGCTCGATGCTGGACTGGAGCGCGGTGTTCCTCGCCGAAGTGCGGCAGGTGCCACGTGACCAGGCCGGTGCCGGCTTCGCACTGTTCACCCTGGCGATGACCGCGATGCGCCTGTTCGGCGACGGCATCGTCGAGCGCCTCGGCCGGACCCGCACCCTGGTCTTCGGCGGCATCACCGCTGCTGCGGGTTTCACCCTGGCGACGCTGGTGCCATCGTTCCCGGTGGCGCTGGCCGGCTACGTACTGGTCGGGCTGGGCTGCGCCAACATCGTGCCGGCGCTGTTCTCGATGGCGGGCCAACAGCGGGTGATGCCGGAGAGCATCGCCATCACCGCGGTCACCACGCTGGGCTACGCCGGCATCCTCGCCGGACCGGCAGCGATCGGCGCACTCGCACACGCTACCAGCCTCGGCTTCGCCTTCCTCTGCGTGGCCGCGCTGCTGCTGGGCGTCGCGGCGTCTGCGCGCTCGCTGGCAAGACGGGTGGCCTGACAGAAAAAAGGGGACGGAGGGGATTAAGTCGTTTCTGGCCCAGCTGTGCGGGAAACGACTTAATCCCCTCCGTCCCCTTTTCTCAGCTGCGTGTCAGCCACTCGGCCTGGGCCGGCAGCTGGGGCGCCGGGCACGCGCTCTGCGGATGGTGCTCGTCGCGTGCCATCCAGTCATCGACCACTCCGGCCAGCAGGTCCAGCCGCAGCGGCAGGGTGATGTGGTCCTCGCCGCGCATCTCGATGTAGTGCGCGCGCGGATTGGCCTGCGCCAGTTCGCGGCCCTGGCTGACCGGAATGTGCTGGTCGCCCTGGCCGTGCAGCAGCAGCACGCAGGCGCGGGTATCGGCCAGCGCGCGCGCCACGTCCACGCGGTCCAGATCGACGTCGATGCGGCGGCTGGCGGCGGCGATCACCTGGTTGATGTCCTGGCCGCCGTAGCGCCAGCGCGCGTACGACGCCACCGCCTGCGCCTTCAGGCCTTCCGGCTGCAGTCCCATCAGGTGCGGAATCATCGTGCGGATCGCCACACCGGCATTGGCGAACGATTCCATCGCCACCACGCCTTCCACCTGGTCGCCCAGCTTGTCGGCGGTGAACACCGCTGTGGCGGCGCCATAGGACACGCCGAACAGGTACAGCGGGCCGGTTACTTCACCACGTGCACGCAGCTCGCCGATTACATCCACCACATCGTCGGATTCATAGGTGCCGTATCCGGACGGACCTGCACCGGACTGTCCATGGTTGCGCAGGTCCAGCGTGATCACGCGATAGCCGGATTCGGCCAGCTGCAGCGACCACGGCAGCATCGAATCGCCGTTCATCATCCAACCGTGCAGCAGCACCACGGTGCCGCGCGGGGCCTGCGCGCGGAACGGCTGCGGTACTGCCAGGCTCAGGCCGGTATCCAGCGGCAGGCCGTTCTCGTGGCGCTGCGGCAGGTAGTGGTAACGCGCGCCGTAATCGCCGGGATCGAACACACGCCAGAAGATCGGCACGCCATCGCGGCCCGGCGCGAAGCCATGGCGGTTGGGCAGTTCGGCGATGGCCGCGGCAATGCGCGGGCGATCGAGCAGGGTCGATACGCCACCCGGCGCGATCAGCCGATCGGCGAGCGAGGTGGACGAGGCATTGATCGAGGACGAGCATGCAGCCAGCCACAGGCCGGCGCACGCCAGCAACAACAGCAGCAGGCGCTTCATGGGCAATCGGGGAAAAGGTGCGACAGCGTGGCAGGTTAGCGACGCGGGCGTGGGCCATCTATCGCGCGCGGATGACGGCTTGATGACAACGCAGGAACGATTCAGCTTGGTGTACAAGCTGTATCCGTTCAGTCATTGATCCGGATCAATGAACGCGCGCGCGGGATTGCCCACAGTGCCGCCATGCGCACCTCGCTCAAGCTCGCCATTGCCCTGGCCGCCACGTTTGCCGCCGCCTACGGCATCGCCCGCACCACGCCCTACTGGTTCGCACCGCGACAGACGGCGCAGGTCGACATCCACGATCCGACGCTGATCGCGCAGGGACAGTACCTGTCGCGCGCCGCCGACTGCGCCGCCTGCCACACTGCGCCGGGCGGCAAGCCGTTCGCCGGTGGCCTCGGCATGCAGACGCCGATGGGCACGATCTACTCGACCAACATCACGCCCGATCCGGACACCGGCATTGGCGCCTACGACTACGCCGACTTCGAGCGCGCGGTCCGTCGCGGCATCCGTCACGATGGGCAGCCGTTGTATCCGGCAATGCCGTATGCCTCATACGTGATCGCCAGCGATGCCGAGATCAAGGCGCTGTACGCCTACTTCATGGGCTCGGTGCAGCCGGTGAAGCAGGGCAACGCCGACAGCACGATCCCGTGGCCGGCCAACATGCGCTGGCCACTGGCCTGGTGGCAGCTGCTGTTCGCACGCCCGCGTACGTTCAACCCGGATCCGTCGCTGGATGCCAGCCAGCAGCGCGGCGCCGAACTGGTGGAAGGCCTGGCCCACTGCGGCGCCTGCCACACGCCACGCGGCCTGGCGTTCCAGGAAAAGGCGATGGCCGATGATGGCAGCCGCCAGTTCCTGTCCGGCTCGGTGCTGGAAGGCTGGTATGCGAAGAACCTGCGCAATGAATCAACCGGTCTGGCCAGCTGGAACGAGGGCGAGATCGTCGACTTCCTGCGCACCGGACGCACCGATCGCTCCGCGGCCTTCGGCGGCATGGCCGACGTGGTCGAGCACAGCACCCAGTACCTGTCCGACGCCGACCTGCTGGCGATGGCCCGCTACCTGAAACAGCTGCCGGCACGCGAGGGCCGCAACGCACAGTGGTCCCCGGGTACCGACACCACCACCGCCGCACTACGCAGTGGCGACTATCGCGTGGCCGGCTCGCTGGCCTATGCCGAGCATTGCCAGGCCTGCCATCGCGCCGACGGCCGCGGCATGCCACGGGTCTACCCGGCGCTGGCCGGCAACTCGATCGTGTTCGCCGATGATCCCAGCTCGCTGGTACAGGTAACCCTGATCGGCGGCCGCACGCCGCATACCCCGCACGACCGCATGGCCTTCACCATGCCCGGTTTCGAGCAGCTGCCGAATGCACAGCTGGCACAGATCCTGACCTTCATCCGCAGCAGCTGGGGCAACCAGGCCAGCGCGGTAAGCGAGGTCGACGTGGCGCGCATGCGCCGGGTGGTGCGTGACAAGCCGGTGCACTACGTTCCGCAGGAGGCCGCACGATGAAACGTTCGCGCAAACGCTCCCGCCTGCTGATCGGCAGCGTGGTCACCCTCGTGCTGCTGGCCGGCGCCGGCACCCTCGCCTATCGCCATCTGTACCCGGACCTGGATGCCGCCGTAGCCAGCACGATCGATATCCTCGATGCGCAGGGCAAGGTGGTCGGCCACTACCATGCACCCAGCGCCGAGGAGATCGCCGGGCTCGGCAATGCCGAATCGGTGATGCTTGGTCGCCGCCTCCTCAACGAGACCGCACGGCTGCTGCCGGACAACGTCGGCAACGATCTGAACTGCAATTCGTGCCACATGGCCGAGGGCAAGCGACCGTTCGGCAACCACTATTTCAACACCGGCGGCGGCGCCTATCCGCGTTACATGCCGCGCCCGGGCAAGGTGATCGGGCTGACCGAGCGCATCAATGGCTGCCTGCAGCGCTCAATGAACGGCAAGCCGCTACCGAAGGACTCACCGCAGATGCGCGCCATGCTCGATTACATGGCGTGGCTGAGCAGTCCAGTGCCAGACGGTGCAAAGGTGGCCGCCCCCAGCGAGGGCCCCATCGACAGCACGCTGACCCCGGACCCGATCCGTGGCCAGGCGCTGTACGCCGTGCAGTGTGCCGCCTGCCATGGCGACAACGGCGAAGGCCGGCGCGACGCCAGCGGTGATATCGCCTTCCCGCCGCTGTGGGGCGACCACAGCTTCAACATCGGCGCCGGCATGGCGCGCCTGTACAAGGCGGCCGGTTTCGTCAAGCACAACATGCCGCCGGCGGTGACCCGCGAGCCGCCACTGGGGCAGCAGGTGATGCCCGACCAGGATGCGGTGGACATCGCCAGCTACTTCATCAACCAACCGCGGCCGGACTTCGCCAACAAGGCCAAGGACTGGCCGCGCGACCCGAAACCCAAGGACGCGCGGTACTGAGGAGGGCGTGGTTCAGCGCTTGACCAGCTCGACCCGGCGATTGCGCGCTTTGCCTTGCTCGCTGCCATTGTCGGCTACCGGCCTGTCGGCACCGAAGCCGGCCGCCTGCAGGCGGTCGGCGGCGATGCCCTTGGCGGTCAACGCCGCCACCACCGACCGCGCACGATCCTCGGACAAGCTGCGGTTGTGCGCGGCCGCGCCACTGTTGTCGGTGTGGCCTTCAATCGACAGTTTCAGCGACGGGTCGGCACGCAGCAGGTCCAGCACCTGCGCCAGTTGCGGTTCGGACGTCGGCAGGATCTGCGCCTTGTCGGTGGCGAAGTTGACCTGGATCGCCACGCGGCCGTCGCTGTCCAGCTTCTTCTTCAACGCATCGGCCGGCAGCAGCGCCGCGGTCTGGGTGAAACCCTTGCGCTCGACCACGACCCAGCCCGCGCTGAGGTATTCGAGGCGAGCATGCACCCACACCTGGCGGCCATCAGCCAGATCGACGCGATAGACCACGGTGTCGTAGTTGTCCCAGCTGTAGCTGGCCGCGTTGCCGTAGGACGACTGCACCTGCTTCGACACGCCCTCGGCCGCCTCGTGCGGGATGCGCCCCTCGAACACCTTGGTGCCGTTGACCTGGGCCATCATCACTTCAAGGTTGCGGCGTACTTCATGCATCGAGTACTCGCGCTCGCCCTTGTCGAAATCGGCAGCGAAGGTGCGGCCCTCGACCGGTTCGAAGTGATCTCCGGTCCAGAACGGGAAGGCATCGAAATCACGCTGCTCGGGCGTGTTGCGCTCACGATAGCCGGCCGGCAGGGACAGGTGCGGGAAACTGTCCGACCACTGCGCGGTGGCCTTGAACGGAACGTCATCCACGACCACCAGACCGGCGCCGTTGCTGTCCACCGCCAGCTGCACCCACACGGTGCGGTTGGCCTGGCGCAGCACGTAGACGGTGGTGGGTGCGTCCTGTTCACCGT
The DNA here is from genome assembly GCF_029836955.1 of Stenotrophomonas sp. GD04054. NCBI lineage: Bacteria > Pseudomonadati > Pseudomonadota > Gammaproteobacteria > Lysobacterales > Lysobacteraceae > Stenotrophomonas > Stenotrophomonas sp. GD04054. Next base: position 10,965 of record NZ_JAOECR010000038.1, read on the forward strand.
TCACCGCATCGATGAAGCCACCACCGATCTCGCCTTCCAGTTGCGGGCCGTAATAGATGTCGCGCAGCAGCGTGCCTTCAAAGACCTTGCGGCCGCCAGCGGCGGTGATCACACCGTCGAAGTTGCGCTGCACTTCCAGCGCAGAGAACGCCTTGTCGGGGGCCGCCTCACTGTCGGTCACGATGCGTGCCGACCAGCTCGGGCCTTCCACCCAATGCACACCCTCGCCCATGCGGAACGGGAAACGCGCCCAGGCGCGCGGGTGCGGCGCGTTCTGCGGTGCATAGCCCTGCGGCAGGCTGAAGAACGGCAATTCGCCCAGCGGGGCGTCGCTCAGCGGCACGCTGGCTGGGTCGAAGGGCACCAGCGGCACAGCCTTGCCCTCACGGTCGGTGAGTGCGGCGCCATCGGCGGCGGCTGTTGAACCGGCTGGGTCGGCGGCCGGTGTTGCGGCCTCGTCCGCCGTAGCTGGCGCAGGCGGTGCCACTCCTCCATCCGAGGGCGTCCGGTTGCATCCTGCCAGCAGCACCACGGCTGCACCACTCAACCAGATCTTCGATCGCTTCTGCATCGCCACCACCTCAGGTCCATTGAAGCGCCGAGCATACCCGAAGGCCGTGACCGCCCCCACAGTGCCATCGTTCCTGCGCTGCCACGTCATGCCGATGTCATTGCCGCTGCCGACACTCCGGGGTTTCCTCCCTCTGAAGGTCCGGTTTCGATGCGAACGATTGCGCGTTTTCCCCGTGTCTCGCTGCTGGCCCTGCTGATCGCCCCCGCCCTGGACGCCCTCGCAGAAGCACCGCAGGGCGAGACGGGCGAAGCGCGCAGCAGCGATGCACGCACGCTCGACCAGGTCCAGGTGATCGGCCAAGCCACCAGCTACGCCAAGACCTCGGTACGCGCGGAGACGCTGAACCGGCAGACCGTGATGAGCAGCGTCAACGACGCGCTCAACGAAGTGCCCGGCGTGGTGGTCAGCGAGGCCGATGCCACAGGCTCGTCGGTGTGGGGCACGCAGATCAGCATGCGCGGCTTCGTGACCAACCGTGATACCCAGCAGATCGGCACCACCATCGACGGTCTGCCCAATGGCGGCTCGGGATACGGCGGCGGTTCACTGGCCAACCGCTACATCGATACCCTGGACCTGGAAACAGTGGAAGTCAGCCAGGGCACCGCCGATATCTCCTCGCGCTCGAACGAAGCCCTCGGCGGCACCCTGAACTTCCTCACCAGCGATCCGCTGCAGGACAGCCGCCTGCGCTTCGTGGTCGGTGCCGGTGACAACGAGGCGCGCAAGTATTACGTGCGCTACGACACCGGCCTGCTCGGCGGCCATACCCGCGCCTGGGTCAGCGCTTCTTCCGCACGTGTGCACGACTGGATCGATGGCAGCGGCAAGACCAGCAACGACCACATTGCCGGCAAGTTCATCACCGAGCTGGACCGTTGGACGCTGACCGGCTACCTGTCCTACAACGATGCCGACGAGCCGGAATACACCAGCGTCTCGCCGAAGGGCTTCGCCACCAATCCGGACCGCGACAACCTGGTCGGCACCCTCACCGGCATTCCCTACCTGGACCAGAACTACCGTTCCGGCTCGCGTGCGCTGCGCGAGAACACCTTCGGCTACCTGCGCGCGGCCTTCGACGGCGGCAACGGCTTCAAGGCCTCGGTGGCGGCCTACGGGCACCGCATGGAAGGTCGTGGCGACTGGCTGCCCCCCTACCTGGCGCAGGTCAGCGATGATGGTGCCGGTCGCCCGGAGTCGGAGTACATCGGTGGAAAGACCGTGTACGGCGGCAGTAACCGCGGCCAGATCTTCTTCGTCAATCCCGATGGCAGTGCCGCGCAGCGCCTTGCCAGCTGCAGCCCGCGGCTGGGCTTCACTGCCGAGTACGATCCGAACTGCTATGCCGGCAACGTACTGGGCGCGCAGTCGTATCGCCACACCCACTACGACAACGACCGCATGGGCGTGACCGCCGACGTCGAATGGCGGCAGACCTTCGGTGCGGTCGACAACACGATCCGCGGCGGCCTGTGGATGGAGAAGCTGGACCGTTCTGCCCGCCGCGACTGGCACCGCCTGCTCAACGTCGGCCAGGACATTGCCTTCGACCACCAGCCTTACTGGGTGCAGTTCGAGGACAAGTACAAGGTTGACGAGCAGATGTACTACGTCGAGGACGTGGCCCGCTTCGGGCCGTTCAGCGCACGCCTGGGCGTGAAGCAGTTCTTCGTCGACCAGTCGCGCCGCCGCGTGATCGGTGCCAGCGAGCACGTCAAATCCGATTCCAAGTCCGATCCGCTGCTGTCCACCGGCTTCACCTGGGCACCCGGTGTGGAAGGCATGGAGCTTTTCGCTGGCTTCTCGCAGAACTTCGCCGCCATCCCCTCCGGCGTACTCGGCGAGACCGACCCGCAACGCTTCCGCAACGTGGAACCGGAAACCGCCGACAACATCGAAGTGGGCATGCGTATCAGCCGCTGGCCGCTGACCGCTTCGGTCACCCTGTACAACATCAAGTTCGACAACCGCATCGTCTATCTGCCGGCCGGTTTCGTCAGCGGCATCGACTACCTGGGCGAGACCGACGGTGTCTACGAGAACTTCGGTGGCGTGGAAAGCAACGGCCTGGAGGCGGCGTTCGGCTATGGCTGGGACAACGGCTGGCGTCTCAACGCCGCCTATACCTACAACCGCTCCAAGTACCTGGGCAGTGGCGATGCCGCACGTGATACCCAGCTGGGCATCGTCGACGGTGCCAAGGTGATCGGCCAGCCCGAACAGACCCTGGTGCTGTCGGCCGACTGGCAGGGCGAAAACTGGAACTTCGGCCTGTCCGGTCGCTACCTCGGCACGCGCTACCTCGATGCCACCAACGTCAACAAGCTGCCCTCGGCCACCGTGTTCAACGCCAATATCGGCTTCGACCTGCAGGGCCTGTCGCCGCGTCTGAAGGGCATGGGTGCCAACCTGGTGGTGAGCAACCTCACCGACAAGCGGTATCTTGCAGGGGTGGACGGCCGCGACAACGCCTTCATCGGCGCCCCGCGCACTGTCGGCATCTCCTTCCGTGTGGACCTGTGAGTGAGCCCGTGACTGATATCGGCCGACGCCGGTTGTTGCAGGCCGGCGTTGCCGCCGGCCTTTCTCCGCTGCTTCCCAGCATCGCCCGGGCCGCAGCGATCGCCCCCGCCGCGCAGACGCGCAGCATCGAAGACCTGCAGCACATTGTGGTGTTCATGCAGGAGAACCGCTCGTTCGACCACTACTTCGGTACGCTGCCGGGCGTACGGGGGTTCGGCGATCGCTTCGTGGCTCCCGCGCCGGCACTGCAGACCGGCGGCCGCACGCGCAGCCTGTGGCTGCAACCCGATGCCAGCGGCACCCGCGCGATCGCACCGTTCCCGCTGGATACCGCTGCGCACTTCGGCTACATGCGCGTGGAAGGCACGCCGCACACCTGGCCGGATGCGCAGCGCGCATGGGACCATGGACGCATGGGGCAATGGCCGAAGGCCAAGCAGAACCATTCGATGGGCTATTTCCAGCGCAGCGACCTGCCCTTCCAGTTTGCCCTGGCCGATGCCTTCACGATCTGCGACGCCTACCACTGCGCGATGCAGGCCGGAACCAACCCGAACCGGGTGTTCCTGTGGACCGGTCACAATGATGCACACGCGCGTGCTGGCGGCCCGGTGATCGCCAACTCGCACGACAACTTCCCCGAGCACGGCGGGCATCCGGCGTCGTATCGCTGGACCAGCTATGTCGAACGCCTACAGAAGGCGGGCGTCTCCTGGCAGATCTACCAGGACATGGCCGACAACTTCACCGACAACCCGCTGGCCGGTTTCGAGGCGTTCCGCCAGGCCTACCGCGCTGCGCCGGGGCATGACCCGCAGCTGCGCGCACGTGGCGTCAGCACCCGTGGCCTGGCGCAGCTGCGCCAGGACGTGGTCGGTGGGCGTCTGCCGCAGGTCAGCTTCATCATCGCCGACGCGGCCGGCAGCGAGCATCCCGGCCCTTCCAGCCCGGCCCAGGGCGCGGCGTACACCGCGCGCGTGCTGGATGCACTGACCGCCGATCCGGAGGTCTGGAGCCGCACCGCCCTGCTGCTGATGTTCGACGAGAACGACGGCTTCTTCGACCACATGCCGCCACCGGCACCGCCTTCACCGATAAACGGTGGCTGGGCGGGTATGTCTTCGGTCAGTACCGAAGGCGAGTACCACCGCCATCCGGCACCGGGCGACGAGAAGTACGACGCCGCAGAACTGCGCGGTCGCCCGTATGGACTGGGGCCGCGCGTGCCGCTGTACGTGATCTCGCCCTGGAGCCGCGGTGGCTGGGTCGATTCGCAGGTGTACGACCACACCTCGGTCATACGGCTGATCGAACGCCGCTTCGGCGTGGCCGCACCGGATATCTCACCCTGGCGCCGTGCGGTCTGCGGAGACCTGAGCAACGCCTTCGACTTCGCCCAGCGCGATACCCGTCCGTTCGTACGCGGCCTGCCCGACGTGAGCGCGGCGGCCGCACGTGCCGCCGCCCTGCCAGGACGCACCGTGCCAGCGTTGCCGGAGGGGCTGGAACCGGCGCAACAGGAACGTGGCGTACGTCCGGCGCGTGCCCTGCCCTACCGGCCGCAGGCATCGATTGCCGCGATCAACACATCGGGCGTGGAACTGATGTTGTCCTGCGGAGGTGCGGCAGCGGTCCTGCATGTGTACGACCGACTGCGGCTGGGTGCGGTGCCACGCCGCTATACGCTGGTACCGGGCTCGCCGCTGCGCGAACGCTGGGCGCTGGATGCACAGGGGCGTTACGACCTGTGGCTGCTTGGCCCGAACGGCTTCCACCGTCACTTCCAGGGTGCTGCCAAAGGGCCCATCGTGCAGGCGTCGGTCGAGCGCGCCGACGGCCAGCTGCGGCTGCACCTGCGCAATCTGGGTGAAAGTGCACAGCAAGTGCGCGTGCATGCCGGTGCCTATGCCGGGCACATGCCCGAGCAGACGCTGGCACTGCCCGCGCATGCAGAGACTTCGTTGGCGTGGGATGCAACGCCTACCGCCGGCTGGTATGACCTGCAGGTCAGCGCAGGTGAGAGTGTGCTGCGTCTGGCGGGCCGTGCCGAGGATGGGCGTCCTGGCACCAGTGACCCGGCGATGGGCAGCGAACCACTGCGCTTCGAGCACGATTGAGCCGATCCACCCTTGTAGAGTCGAGCCATGCTCGACTGCTTTTCGATCGCTGTTCGATCATTGCCTGGAAAAGCAGTCGAGCATGGCTCGACTCTACAAGGGGGCGTGCCTGATCAGGCCTCCTGCAATCCCGGGCGGCCGTGCTCCACCGCATAGCGCTTCCAGCTCTGCAGTGCGCCATCTGGCTGCATCACGGTATCCAGCGTTTTCATGTCGCCGATCCACGCATCACGGGTGACATCGCACAGCACATAGCCACGCTTGTCGGTGGTCGCCCTCAGATAAGGGCTGTGCGCGAGCTGATTCCTTGCGTACGCATCCACGCCCTGGCCGTCGGCGCCGGAAGTGATCGAAGTGGCGAGGAACTCACTGGAGACCACGCCTGAATCACGATGGTCCTGCACCAGGTCGCTGGCGTAATGCCGGTGCGCGTCGCCACACGCCGTCACCACGTTGCCGAATCCGACCTTCTGGATGTGATCGAGCAGGCGCCGGCGGCTGTCCAGATAGCCCGACCATTGGTCGTCGGACGACTGCACCATCCCGTCCTTCTCGCGCATGTAGTTGCCCAACGCCACCTGGTGGGCAATGGTGTGCCAGCGCGGTGCGGCATCGGCCAGGCCGTCGAACAGCCAGCGCTCTTGCTTCGCACCCACAATGCTGCGCTCCGGCGATTCCACCTCCTCGCGCAGCGCCATGTTTACCTGCTTGCTGCGGTACTGGCGTGTGTCGAGCAGGTGCAGGTCCATCAGCGTGCCATAGCGTGCGCGCCGGTACATCTGCATGTGGCCATCGCGCGGGAACGCCGAACGGCGCAGTGGCATGTTCTCGTAGTAGGCCTGGAACGCCTGTGCACGGCGCAGCAGGAACACTTCGCTGGGCGTATCGTCCTGGTCTTCGGCGCCGGCCCAGTTGTTGTCCACTTCATGATCATCGAAGGTGACGAACCACGGCGCCGACGCATGCGCGGCCTGCAGGTCGGCATCGCTCTTGTACTGGGCGTAGCGGCGACGGTAGTCGTCCAGCGTGTAGGTCTGCGGCCCGACATGATTGCGCAGGTTGGTGAACGGCTGGCCGTTCATTTTCCGCAGGCCCGGCTGGCTTTCGCCTTCGTAGATGTAATCACCGTAGTGGAAGACGAAATCCAGCGGTTCCTCGGCAATGCGCCGCCACGCGGTGTAGTGGCCTTCTTCGTAGTGCTGGCAACCGGCCACCGCAAAACGCACGCGATCCACTGCGGCCGTGGCTGCGGGCAGCGTGCGGGTGCAACCGACCGCACTGGCGTGGCCGCCTACGGTGAAGCGGTACCAGTAAGGCCGTGCGGGCGCCAACCCACCCAGCTCCACGTGCACAGCGTGGCCGAGTTCGGGATGCGCCATCGCCGAACCCTGGCGTACCACCCTGCGCATGCCCTCGTCCGCCGCCAGCTGCCATTCGACCACCATCGGCCGGGTCGGCATGCCACCGCCGAACACCAGCGGCTCGGTCGCCAGCCGTGTCCACAGCACCATGCCATCGGCCGAGGGATCACCCGAGGCCACGCCCAGGGTGAACGGCGTGCTGGCGAACCGCGGCGACGCCAGCAGGTTGCGCGGGTTCAGCGCGGCGGCATCGGTCTGTGCGGCCAGCGCGTGCGCCGTGCTCATCCACGCGCCGGCAGCGGACAGGCCGGCCAGGGCCAGGAATCGCCTGCGATTGATCGTATCCACGGCTGCGCCCTCAGTTGTAGATGATGTGGAAATAGAAGAAGCGGCCGTAGTCGTCGATCTCGGTACGGAAGCGCCCGTTCGGGCCGGTGCTGTAGGTCGGCTGTGTGTTGAACAGGTTCTTGGCCTCGTACTTCAGCGTCACGTGCCTACTGACCTTGTGGCTGAAGCCCATGTTGAAAGTCATGTACGGGTCGTAGTACGAATCCAGCCACTGGGTATCGCCGAAGTCGACCAGCATCCGGCTGCGGTAGGTACCGGACAGGCGCAGCTGTGCGCTCTTCCACGGCATGCGCCAGATCACCGACCCATTGAGCGACCAGTCCGGCTGGTACAGCAGGCGGTCCAGGCGGCGTTCGGTGCCATCACTGATGCGGTAGTTGGTCTGGCCTTCCAGCCGCGTGGCGTTGAAGTACATGTCGAAGCGCTGGCGGCCCCACTGCAGGTTGCGGTTGGCCACCGCGAACTCGACACCGCGCAGCCTGGACTCGTCGGTGTTCATCGGCTGGGTGACCCGGTAGCGCGTATCACCCACATTCTCGAAGGTGGTCAGGGTGTAGATGTCGTCCTTGATCACCTTGTCGAACAGAGCCACCGAGACCAGGCCGTTGTTGCCGTTGAAGTACAGGTCCCACGCCAGGTCGATGTTGGTGGAACGGCGCGGCTGCAGGTTGGCGTTGCCCTGCTTGATGGTGCAGAAGCCCCTGCCCTCCTCGTCATCGCCACAGCTGGTGCTGGTGGCCTGGGCGATGTTGCTGGGTGTCGGCCGGCCCAGCGTTCGGCTGGCGGAGAAGCGCAGGCGCTGGTCCTCGCTCAACTTGAACGTCGCATTCAATGAAGGCAGCAGGTTGTTGTAGCCACCGCTCGTATTGCGGAAGGCAGAGGTATACGTAGTGCCGCCATCATCGCTGAATGGGCTGTAGGCATCGAAGCGGGTGTGGTCGTAGCGCAGGCCGCCGATCAGCAGCAGTCGGTCCCAGGCGTAGTGTGCGGACACGTAGGCATTGGTGATGTCCTCCACGTACTTGTAGTCGCTGGTGAAGTTGGCATTTGGATACACCGCATTGTTGTTGCCCAGTTTCAGCAGCAGTTCCTCGTTCCACTTGCGGTTGTCGATCAGCGGGAAGCCCGGCACGCTGCCCAGCAGCGTCGAACCCGGATACAGATAATCGTTGAGCGTGGCACTGCTCTTGAAGTAGTCGAAGTCGATGTCCTGCCAGATCTTCAGATGGCGGTATTCGGCGCCGGCGGCCAGACCGAAGCCACGCGCATCGGCGTCGATGTTGTAGCTGAAGTCGGCACGCAGGTTGTCGATGCTCTCCTTGGCGTCGCGCGGCGAGACATAGGCCTGTGCCGGGTTGAGTTTGAACGCCGAGCTGGTCAACAGGCTGGAATCGGAAACCGCCACTGCGTTCGGGAAACCGTGGCTGTCGTTCTCGTAGTCGACGAACAGATTGCTTGGGTAGGCGCGCACACCCCAGTAGACCTGGTTGTTGTGGAAGGTCTCTTCGGTGTGGCCACCGCGCAGGGTCAGCCGCGAGCGATCACCGATATCCCAGTTGAAGCTGGCGATGGCGCCACGGTTGCTGCGGTCCCAGCGGTCGTGGCGGTTCTTGATGTAGATGCTGTTGATCTGGGTGGTGCCACTGTCTTCGGTCTGGTTGCGGATCGGAAATTTGGCGTTGCCGTACAGATCGGTCTTGTTCATCGTCGAGTTCTCGTAGAACCGGTACGAGTACAGCAGCAACGATGCGTAGAAAGGATCGTCCGATGGCTTCCATTCCAGCTTGGCCGAGCCACCGAAGTTGGTGATGAAGTTGGTATAGGTGCCGGTGCTGAAGTTGCCCGGCGCACGCAGCCCGTTCCAGCCCTTGGCCTCGTCCGGCCCCGTGGTACCGTCGGTGAGGTACTTGCCGGCGTCGTTGTAGTAGTAGTTCGACTCCACCCAGCGCTTGACGCTGTTGCGTGAACGCTGCTCATAGCGCGCTACCGCAACAAGGCCGAATTCCTGGTCGGCACCGATCTGGTTGGAGAACACCATCTTGGCGCTCTTGCCGAAATGCCCCAGGGTCTCGTGGTTGCCACCGGCACTGCGCTCGACATTGGTCTCCGCCGTGGAATAGATGCCGGCCACATCGGCGAACACGTACTTGCCGGACCGGTCGAAGGCACTGCGGCTGATGATGTCGATCACGCCGCCGATCGCATCCGGCGCCTGCTCCGCGCTGAAGCTCTTGTAGATGTCGGTGCGGGTGCCGATGTCGCTGGGAATCAGCTGCAGGTTGTTCATGCGCTCACCCGAGCCACTGCCACCCACGCTGGCAATCGCGATGCCATCGATGGTGGTGTAGTTGAGGTTGGCCTGCACGCCACGCACCGTCACGTAACGGGGCTCACCGGCATCCTCCACGGCACTCAGGCCCGGCGCGGCCATCAGGCTCTCGGCCAGGGTCTCGTCGCCGTAGCTGTCCATCTCGTCGTAGACCACCGAATCCTTGATCACCGGCGAGGTCTTCTTCTGGTCGATCACCTCATGCGCAGCAATCACCTTCACCGTGCCCAGGGTCGGCGCCACCACCGCTTCGGCCTCGCGCGGCTTCGGCGCGGCCGGCTTCGGTTCGTTGTGTGCCGGCGCAGGATCAATGGCGATGACGTTGCCATCCACCACGGTGTAGCCCAGGCCGGTCCCTGCCAGCAGCGCGTCCAGCGCCTGCTTGACGGTGGCACCGCGCGGCACCGCCCCGGCCATGTGCACTTCACCACTGCCCGAATACAGGAACTGCACGCCGGAACTGCGCGACAACTGCTCCAGCGCGCGCGCCAGCGGCTGCGCCGCGATCGGCGCCGAAACGCGGGCCTCGAGGCCATCGGCAGTGGCCGCAGCCGCCAGCGGCACGCTGCAGGGAGACAGGGCGAGGATGATCGACAGGTAAAGCGTGTTGCGCATCACGGGTCCTTGGAAGAGAGAAGGCAGCAGGTGCCGCTGCGTGACTCGGCAGCGGCTTCTCCCAAGTAAGAGCCCGCATCCACCGAAGTGGAGAACGCGGATTTGATGAATTTTTTCTGACAGCCCACGGCCATGTCGACCTCAGCGACTGCCAACCCGCACGGTGTCGCCTTCGCGCCGCACCACGAAACGCGGATCGCGCTCGAGGAAGGCCTGCAGCGCACCGATGCGATGCGCGTCCAGGCTGCCGGACAACCGCGCCGACGCCGCACCTTCATCCAGCACCCGCACCTGCACCTGGTTGTGGCGGTTGAAGGCGGCGGCCACCTCATCCAGCCGCTCGTCCAGGAAAGAGACCTTGCGTTGCTGCCAGTCCAACAGCATCGACAACGGCACATCCAACGACTCGACCGCATGGCTGCGCGCGTCGACCTGCACCACCTGGCCTTTGCCCAGTTGTGCAAGACGCCGCGCATCCGCACCGTGGCTCCACACTTCCACCTCGCCGGAAACCACACCGATGCGGGTGCCCTGCAGCCGTCGCGACACGTCGAACACCGTGCCGATATCGCGGATCTGCAATCCGTTCACCTGCACCTCGAACGGCCGTCGGTCCAGGGCGATGTCGAACGTGGCCTCGCCCTGCAGCAGCTCCACCCTGCGGCTGAACCCGCCCATGCGCACCCGCAGGCGGCTGTCCGCGTTGAGCCGCACCTGGGTCTGGTCGGGCAGCACCAGGTCGCGAATTTCTCCATGTCCGGCGCTGTAAAGCTGCTCGGTAGGCATCAGCTGCGGTACCAGGCCCACGCCGAGCAGGGCGATACAGGCTGCGGCAGCCGCCACCCACCAACGCGTGCGACGGCTGTGCGGCGCACTGCGCAGCGGGGCCTGTGCGTGTCCGAACAGCGGCACGACCTTGGCAGCGGCCTGCTGTGGCGGCACCGAGGCCTCTTCAGCCAATGCCGATTGCAGCGCCTCACCAACCTGCCGGTGCAGTGCGAGCGCGTGCATATAGGCGCGCACATGCTCCGGCGAGCGCTTCATCCAGTCCAGCAACGCAACCCGCTCGGCTTCGCCCAGCACGCCCTCGCGATTGCGCTGGAACCAATCCATGGCCTCGCTGGCGATCACGTCGTCGGCCGCACCCGATGGATTCCGTTTCATGTGAGCTCCCTGGCGCCCAGCGCCTTCCTGCAGGCGTCCAGCCCCTTGCCGATATGCTTGCGCACCATGTGCACCGAGACCTGCAGCTGCTGGCTGATTGCCGGGCAGTCCAGCCCGTCGCGATAATGCAGCTCCATCACCCGCCGCGTGGTCGCCGGCAGCCGTGCGATGGTGCTGCGGATATCGCTCCAGCGCTGCGCGCGCTCGAATTCGCCTTCGATGTCTTCTTCGCTCTTCAACACTTCGGCCAGGAGGTCGACGTCCTCCAGCGGCGGCAGCGACGAACGCGCGCGCGCGTGCTCCCGTGCAAGATTGGCGGCCACGGTGAACAGGTAGGCTTCCGGGTTTTCGACCGCGTCGGCATGTTCACCGGTGCTGCGCAGCAGCCGCAGGTAAACCTCCTGCGCCAGATCTTCGGCATCTTCGCTGGCAGAACCCCGGCGCAGGAAGAAGCCGCGCAGCAGCCGCCGCCGCAGCGCATAGCTCTTCTCCCAGATCCTCACGCTGTTCACGGCCGGCCAACCACCCCAAGGCTGGAAAGCCCCGCAGGGTGACGGCCATCGATGACAGTGGCGTTTCAACTGCCGGCAGGCAGCCGCTAGAATGCCGCCTCTGCAGTTTCCGGCAGCCGGCACAAGGAGTGCCCCGCAATGAACGCCCGCACCGCCATCAACACCCTCAGCAGCCTGCTGTTCCTGCTGCTGGTCGCACACACCACCGCCTACCAGCAGCAGATGTGGCCGCCCAGCCGTGTCGTCCACGTGCATCCGGTGGTCGTCGCCCTCGCCTACGCGCTGGGCCTGCTCACCCTGCTGCTGTGGATCGGAGGGCGCCGCTTGCCGGAACGCTGCCAGCAGCTCTCAGGCTGGCTGCCGATCGTGGCCTGGTGCCTGCTGGGGGTTGGTGTGGCGGTCATCCCGATGTTCTTCCCGGGCCTGTCCCCGGCCTGATCAGCGGCCTGATCAGCGGCCGCACCCGGCGCACCCGGCGCACCCGGCCATGATACGGCGCGCCGTGCCAACCCTTGCTTGCCAGAGACCCAAGCTCTGCCCGCCTATCGAAGCCGGGGGGCCAGGCCTACGCTTGTCTTCTCGGCGGCCGCCACGGTCGCCCTTCGCGTCACGGCCCCGCCGTTGCGACCCCGCTCCAGTGCTGTGCGCCCTGCCGGTGTTGTCGCCCAGGCAGAAGTCCGACCGGCGCCCTCTGGAGACAGTCATGAACCAAGCGCTCATTCCCTTCGATACCGATCCGCTGGAAACCCGCGAGTGGCGTGAATCACTGGAAGCGGTGATGCAGACCGGTGGCCGGCCGCGCGCGCACTACCTGATCGACCAGCTCAGCGAGCTGGATGCACAGCAGCACGGCGACCTGCATACCCGTGCCTGGACCGCCTACGTCAACACCATCCCGCCCGAGCGCCAGCCGGCCTACCCGGGTGATCTGGCCATCGAGCGCCGCCTGAACGCGATGATCCGCTGGAATGCGATGGTGATGGTGCTGCGTGCCGGCAAGCATTCCAACGTCGGTGGCCACATCGCCACCTACCAGTCGGCGGCAGTACTGTACGACGTGGGCTTCGATCATTTCTTCCGTGGCCGTACCGACACCTTCGACGGCGACATGATCTACATCCAGGGCCACTCCGCGCCGGGCATCTATGGCCGCGCGTACGTGGAAGGCCGCATCGATCCGGCGCGCATGGACAACTTCCGCCGCGAAGCCGGGCGCGAAGGCCTGTCCTCGTATCCACACCCGCGATTGATGCCGGAGTTCTGGCAGTTCCCCACCGTGTCGATGGGGCTGGGCCCGCTGACCGCCGCCTACCAGGCGCGCTACATGCGTTACCTGGAATACCGCGGCCTGAAAGAACACCAGGGCCGCAAGGTCTGGGCCTTCCTCGGCGACGGCGAGATGGATCAGCCCGAATCGCTGGCGGCGATCTCGCTGGCCGGCCGCGAGCGGCTGGACAACATCGTGTTCGTGGTCAACTGCAACCTGCAGCGTCTGGACGGTCCGGTGCGTGGCAACGCCAAGGTCATCCAGGAACTGGAAGGCACCTTCCGCGCGGCTGGCTGGAACGTGATCAAGCTGATCTGGGGCAGCGGCTGGGACGACCTGCTGGCCCGCGACCACAGCGGCCTGCTGCGCCAGCGCATGATGGAATGCGTGGACGGCGACTACCAGACCTTCAAGTCGCAGAACGGTGCCTACGTGCGCGAGCATTTCTTCGGCCGCTACCCCGAGCTGCTGGAGCTGGTCGCGCACATGAGCGACGACGACATCTGGGCGCTGGCACGTGGTGGCCACGATCCGCAGAAGGTGTTCGCCGCCTACCAGCAGGCCGTGAATACCAGCGGCCGGCCGACCGTGATCCTGGCCAAGACGGTCAAGGGTTTCGGCATGGGCGAAGCCGGCGAAGGCCAGAACATCAACCACCAGCTGAAGAAGATGAGCGCCGACGCGGTGCGTGCGTTCCGCGACCGTTTCAACCTGCCGGTCAGCGATGAGCAGCTGGAGGAAATGCCGTACCTGCGTCCGGAGCCGGGCAGCGCCGAGGCGACCTACTTCGCCGAACGCCGCCGCATCCAGGGCGGGCAGCTGCCGGCGCGCCTGGCCAAGGTCGATCCGCTGCCGCTGCCGCCGCTGTCGATCTTCAACACCCAGCTGCAGGGCAGCGGCGATCGCGGCCAGTCCACCACCATGGGCTTCGTGCGCATCCTCACCAGCCTGCTGAAGGACCCGGAACTGGGCAAGCTGGTGATTCCGATCGTGCCCGATGAATCGCGCACCTTCGGCATGGAAGGCCTGTTCCGCCAGATCGGCATCCATTCGTACCTGGGCCAGCTGTACACCCCTCAGGATGCCGGCCAGCTGAGCTACTACAAGGAAGCCAAGGACGGCCAGATCCTGCAGGAAGGCATCAACGAATCCGGTGCGATCTGTTCGTGGATCGCCGCCGGTACCGCCTACAGCAACCACGGGCTGGCGACGATTCCGTTCTACATCTTCTACTCGATGTTCGGCCTGCAACGCGTCGGCGACCTGGCCTGGGCCGCCGCCGATGCGCGCACCCGCGGCTTCCTGCTCGGCGCCACCTCCGGCCGTACCACGCTGATGGGCGAAGGCCTGCAGCACGATGACGGCCACAGCCACGTGCTGTCGTCGGTGATCCCGAGCTGCGTGTCCTACGACCCGACCTACAACTACGAGCTCGCGGTGATCATCCACGACGGCCTGCGCCGCATGTACGTCGAGCAGGAAGACATCTACTACTACATCACCGTACTCAACGAGAACTATCCGCAGCCGGCGCTGCCCGAGGGCGCCGAGGCCGGCATCCTGAAGGGCCTGTACCTGCTGCACCCGACGGCCGCCGACAGCGACTCGCAGCCACGCGTGCAGCTGATGGGCAGCGGTTCGATCCTGCGCGAAGTGGAAGCCGCGGCAGAACTGCTGCAGCAGGACTTCGGCATCGCCAGCGATGTGTGGAGCGCGACCAGCCTGACCGAACTGCGCCGCGATGGCCTGGCTGCCGAGCGCTGGAACCTGCTGCATCCGGCCGAGGAGCCCCGCGTGCCCTACCTGCAGCAGTGCCTGCAGGGCCATGAAGGCCCGGTGGTGGTGGCCACCGACTACATGAAGATCGTCGGCGACCAGATCCGTCCCTTCATCAACGACCGCCGCTTCACCGCGCTCGGCACCGATGGCTTCGGGCGCTCCGACACGCGTGAGTCGCTGCGCACGTTCTTCGAAGTGGACCGCCACTTCATCGTGCTGGCCGCCTTGAAGTCACTGGCCGACGAAGGCCGCATCGAGCGCGCGCGGATGCAGGACGCCATCGACAAGTACGGCATCGACACCGGCAAGCGCGACCCGGCTGCGGTGTAAGGCTGCTGCATTCACCACGCCCGTTCTACGGGCGTGGTGCCGGCGGCAACGCTAGGGCATTCGCTTGAACAGATTGGTCTGCAGGATCGGCGTACCGTCGTGGCCGTAGAACGCCTTGGTCTCGGTCATCGTCGAGCGGTCGGCCGCGACGGTATAGATACGGGTGGAGGCCGGCGTGCCGTGGTCCACCAGCTGCATCACCAGGGTGTTCGGCGCTGGCAGTTTCAGGTTGGCCTTGTCTGCGCCATAGGTGCCGGACAAGGGCCCCGGCGTGCCGTCCAGCGCCAGCGTGCCGTCGGACTTCATGGTCTTGCCGTCGTGCAGGACGATGTCCACGTGTGAACTCCAACGCCCCGCACCGGCGTCCTTGAACTCCAGCACCACCTGCTTCGGGCGCTGCGCCTCGGGCAACGCAGACGTAGCGATATCCAGCGACCAGCGCCCCAACAGCGGTGAAGGAGACGCCTCCACTGCCAGTGCCGGAACGGCGGGGAATGAAAGCGCAGACAACAACACAGCGGACAACAGCTTCATACGTTGCTCCGTTCCCGTGAAGAGGACGCTGCGTGAAGCACTGTGGGGCGCAGCATCCGGATGCTGCACAGCATCGGCGCCCCGCACAAGGCAGGGCGCTGAACGGAGGGCAACGCCGTGCCTTAATAGCCAACCTTCACAGTGAACATCACGTTTCGCGGCGCGCCGTACCAGCCCTGGTTGTAGAAGCCGATCTGCGAGTAGTAGTGGCGGTCGAACAGGTTGTTGATGTTGACTGCGGCCGACACATTGGAACTGAACTGATAGCGCGCCATCAGGTTCACCAGCGCGTAGCCGGGCTGCTCCACCGGCACACGGCGATTCCCTGGCGCGGTGGCGGTCTGGTACATGCGGTTCTGCCAGTCAACGCCACCGCCGATCGTCAGCCGGTCCCAGGCACCCGGCAGCCGCCAGGTGGTGAACAGCTTGAACAGGCTGCGCGGCTTGGCGGTGTTGATCGCCCGTCCCTGTGCATCCTGCGCGATGAAGGTGGTGAAGCTGGTACCCAGGCTCCAGCCCGGTAGCGGCTCGCCGGCCAGCTCCAGTTCCAGGCCATCCACGGTTGCGCCCTTCACCGCACGGTAGGCCGCCTGCGTGCTGCCTTCGACCAGACCGCCAGTGGCCTCGGCCAGGTTGTCCTGCTGGGTGCGGAACAGCGCCGCCGACGCATTCAAGCGCTCCTGCAGCCAGCTGCCCTTGAGGCCCAGCTCATAGCTGCGGCCACTGACCGGATCGAGGATCTGCCCGGATTCGTTGCGGTTGTTCTGCGGCTTGAAGATGCCGGTGTAGCTGGCGTACACGCTGCTGTAGCCGTTGAAATCCCAGACCACGCCGGCATACGGTACGAACTCGTTGCGGTAGCGGTACTTCCGCTTGGTGCCAAAGTAGACCTGGTCGGTCTCCCAGTTGCTCATGCGGCCACCGACGATCACGTGCAGCGGATCGGCCAGCGACAGCCGCGCCACCGCGTAGGCACCGCTCTGATGGTTGTCCAGGTCATCGGCCTGAGTCTTGCTGCTGGCCCACGTCGGCTCCGGCGTGCCCGGCCCGTGCCAGTCCAGATAGCTGGCCAACGGCGGCAGCGGCGCCAGCGGCGCCAGCGCGCGGTATTGCCCCAGCGCGATTTCATCGCGTGAGCGCGACCAGCCGATGGACGCAATGTGCTGGCGGCCGAACAGCTGGAACGGACCGGTCAGGCTGGCGCTGATCGCTTCGCGTCGCACCGGACCGTCGTAGCGGGTGAAGCTGTTGCCATTGGGCATGGCGCCGGTAACCGGATCGGGGTAGCCACCGCGATAGAGATGCTTCATTTCCATGTCGGTATGCGAGCGGCTGTAGGACACGCGCGCCTGCCAGTCGTTGCCGAAACGATGGTTGAAGTCGAAGAAGCCATTGCGGGTGTCGGTGCTCATCCGTGCCCACGGCGCGGTGGCTGATACCGAGCGGTCGAAACGGGTGCGCGTGCCATCGGCGTTGAACAGCGCGAAGCCGCTGCCGAAGCCACGGTTGTCGTTGCCCTGGTAGGAGATGCCGGCGATCAACCCGGTGTCCTCGCCCAAGTCCACGCTGACCACGCCGTAGAGCGTCTTCGCCGTACTGTCCAGGCCAGCGGTGTAGCTGTCGCCCTCTGCCTGCGCGGCCACCAGGCGACCACGCACACGCCCTTCCCGGCTCAGCGGGCTGGACACATCCGCCCACGCGCGCCGTGCGTCCCAGCTGCCGAGGCTGATGCCACCACTGGCAGCGAACTCGCGCAGCGGGCGCTTGCGCACGTAGTTCACTGCCGCCGAGGGATTGCCGGCGCCGGTCATCAGGCCGTTGGCGCCGCGCACGATCTCGATGCGGTCATACACCACCATGTCCAGGTTGTTCTCGCCGAAATTCCACGGCGACAGCACCGGCATCACCACGCCATCGAACTGGTAGTTGTCGATGTCGAAGCCGCGTGCGGAGAACGAGTAGCGGTTGGCGTCGCTGCGCGTGACCGAGATGCCAGGTGCGGTCGCCAAGGCATCGGCGGTGCTGAGCAGGCCACGGTCCTCGATCTGCTGGCGGGTGACCACGCTGACTGATTGCGGGGTCTGCCGCGAGGTCAGCGACAGTCCAGTCGCCGTGCCCATCGAGTCGGTGGTGTAGGAACGCGACGTTTCGGTGCTGCCATCGAGGTCGGCCGTGACCTGCACGGTTGGAAGCTGGGAAGGCGTTACGGACGGAGTGCGTTCGGCGGCGTGGGCAGCGTTGAACAGCGCCAGGGTCGTGCCGATGGCGCTAGCCAGGGCACACGGGCGGAAACAGGCAGGCATGGGAGATCCAGCGGGAAGGAAAGGCTGGATGAGAATTATTGTCATTTGAGCGTGAGCGCACGTATGCGCGGACGCAGCAGGCGTATGCGCACTGCCGACGGTGGTCCGGACTCAGCGAAGCTCGCTGGGCGCGATGCCGTAGCGCGCGCGGAATGCGGTCGCGAAATTGGTGGCGTGCCGGTAGCCGACGAAGTGTGCGGCCTGCTGCACGCTGCAGCCCTGCCGCAGCTGCTCGCAGGCCAGCTGCAGGCGCCGCTCGCGCAGCCAGGCGAACACCGAACACCGGTGCACCTGCTGGAACTTCAGCCGCAGGCTGCTCGGGCTCATGCAGGCCAGGCGCGCCAGATCCTCCAGGCTGTGGTCAGCCGCAGGTGATGCCTGCAGGCAGTCGATCACCCGTTGCAGCATGCGGCGATCACGTGCTGAAACACGCTGGTCCGGCGATGCCTCCTGGGCAGGCGCACCCAACGCCATCGCCAGCATCTGCAGGCCCACACCCTCGCACAGCAGCGCATGCATTGCGCCCTGCCAGGTCCCCGACAGCAACTGTTCGGCGGCATGTTCAAGTTGCGCGGGTACCTGCCAGCTGTGCAGCCGCCGGCGACCATGGCGATGAGCCTGCAACAGCAGTTCGCTGATCACCGGATCATCCATCTCGGCCGGTGCATCCAGCGAGACATTCAGACTGCGCATCCGTTGACCGGCCGGATGAATCGCAGTCATCGGCGTGGCATCGGCCAACACCATCGCGCCGGCGCCGCGGTTCATGCCGATCACAGCCTGCCCTTCCAGGCGTGCTCCGGCACGACCTTCCAGCATCACGATCGCAGCGAACGGCGGGGGTGCCTCCGAAGTCGCCTCGAACGGCTGATGCGCGACCACGTCCGACAGCGCCAGGCTGATGCCAGGGCGCAAGCAGCGCTGTTCCACCCTGCCCTCGACCACGCACAGCGCGCCCGAATCGGTGGCGGACGCGAGTGCTGGCAGCCGATAGCGGAAACCACTGCTGCGGCCCAAGCGGTCCAGGTCGGCGAGGGTGAGGCTGTGCATGGTGCGCCCGTGAAGAATCACCCGCCATTCTCATATGAGAACCGTTCTCATATCCAGTCCCGATGGCAAGGCCCAATCCGCCCTTGTCGATACAAATAGTTACGTTATAACATTTCACATCAACTTCACGGATCGTGTCATGCGCCGCCATCTCCTTGCTGCAGCCATTCTGTTCGCCGTCCACACCGCCCAGGCCGCGGACGAACCCACCCTCCCCACCCTCCAGGTCCAGGCCACCCAGCCTTCGCGCATCGACAGCCGGGTCACCGTCGACAATCCGCAGGCGCAGAACCGCACCCTCGGCGGCCTGCTCGAACACGTCTCCGGTGTGCAGAGCAGCGCCTTCGGGCCGAATGCGGGCGCCCCGGTCATCCGCAGCCTCAGCGGCAACCGCGTGCAGATCCTGCAGGACGGCCAATCGATTCTGGGCATGAACGCGATCAGCGGTGACATCAACATCCCGTTCGATCCGCTGTTCGTACGCAGTGTCACCGTCAACAAGTCTTCCGACACCGTGCGCTATGGGGGCAATGCGATCGGCGGCAGCGTGGAGATCGACTCGGGCCTGATCTCGCGCAGCATGGAAGACAGGGATCAGTCGATGGAACTGGTCCTGCGCAAGGGCTTCAACGCGGCCGACGCGCAGGGCTTCCGCATGAACTTCAACAATCAGCGCAACATCTCCACCAATCTGCAGGTGTCGCGGCAGCGCATCTCGCACTACGACATCCCCGGCAACAGCAAGGCCAGCGTCTGCAACACCGGGCTGTTCCCGGCAGGCGGGGGCGTCAACTCGGCACTGGCCGACGCCTGCCAGAAAGAGGCGCGCGTCCAGCAGATCTACAACAAAGCCTCGCAGCCATACATCGACCAGTTCATGACCGAGAACCCGGACTGGGCCGATGGTGATTTCTCGTTCTACACCAACAATCCGACCTCGGTCTGGCAGCGCCGCACCTACGTCAATCCGGTCAACCCGGCCTACGTCGCAGGCACGCCTTCATACGTGCAGAAGCAGATCAACAACGATGTGACGCCCGATTACCACCACCGGCTGGGCAACAGCTATGCACGCAATTCGCAGGTGGCCTTCGGTTCGACGCTGTTCTTCGACCGCGGTTACGTCGGTGTCAGCATTGATGCCAAGGACAGCGAGTACGGCGTGCCGGGCTTTTCGATGCAGAACCTGTCGTTCGGCTCCAACTACGCCGACGGCCTGCCGGTGGGCGTGGTGATCAAGCAGCAGCGCTACGCACTGGAAGCCCTGCTGAGTGATCCACTGCCGTGGTTCGAGCGCGCGGAACTCCGTGTTTCCAAGCTGGACAACACCTCAGGCGAGCGGCTGGGCGCCACCAAGGCCAACGACTACGATTTCGAGAGCACCCAGGCCGAGCTGCTGCTCAGCCATCAACGCATCGGCCCTCTCAGCGGCCTGCTCGGTTTCAGCCATCAGTCGCGTGATGTCACCGGCAGCGGCTCGCAGCGCTACCTACCGGACGTGGACACGCGCAGCAATGCGGTGTTCCTGAAGGAGACGCTGGACTTCGACTGGGCCACCTTCGATGCCGGCGTGCGCCACGAGCGTGTGGATCACGAATTGCAGCCCAGCCGCTTCAAGACCGCGCGCAATGCCGCCAACACCAAACTGCAGAACCGCGACTACCGGCTCAACAGCTACAGCCTCGGCTCGTACGTCGAGCTCGGCCCCTTGTTCTCAGCCAAGATCCGTTACTCATCCTCACAGCGCGCCCCGGAGATCAACGAGCTGTATGCCAGCAACGCGCACTATTCGGTGATGACACAGGAAGAAGGCAACCAGAACCTGGAACCGGAGCGCGCGAAGAACCTGGAACTGACCGGCCTGTTCCACCTCGGTGGTTTCGAGCTGTCCGCCACCGCATACCGGATGCGGTACGAGAACTACCTCTACCTCGGCTACTCCGGCCTGCAGACCGCCAACCGCCTGCCACTGAAGTACTGGAAGCAGACCGACACCACGGTGAAGGGCTTCGAGATCGATGCTTCGCAGGCATTGGACCTGGGCCGCTTCGGCACGTTGAATGTGTCCGCCTTCGCCGACCTGGTGAAGAACAAGGCCGACCGCCCCGATTCGCTGCGTGCCCACAATGACGGCGAGTACCTGCCGAACATGCCGACCAACCGCTACGGCGCCAACCTGCAGTGGCAGCGCGAGGGCTGGAAGGCGCAGTTGTCCAGCACCTACTACGACAGGCAGAAGTACCTCGGCCGCAACGTCAGCGAGGAGGTGCCACTGGATGCGTTCAACCTGGTCGACCTGCAGGTCAGCCGCGAACTGCCGGTACGCAACAGCTACATCGCCGGCGTGGAGGTGTTCGTCAACGGCAGCAACCTGCTCAATGAAGAAGCACGGCCGCACAACTCGCCGTTGAAGTACATCGCACCGTTGCCCGGGCGGGGCTTCCAGGTGGGTGTGACGGTGAAGCTCTGACAACCGGATGCATCGGTACACGCCTGCAGGCAGACGGCCTGCAGGCGTCGTCCATCGCACCCCCTGCGTGGTTGCACCACGCTCCCCGGTTGATTCACCATCGGCAGAGAAGGAGAGCGTGATGAACTGGAAGCATGCGGTTTCACTGGCACTGTTGTTGTCCGTTTCATCAGGCGCAAGTGCTGCGTCTGCGATCACCTACGACAAGGATGGCCGCTACGGCTATTCGATGAACCAATCTTCCCTCACCACTGCGATGCAGCAGTCGCTGCACTACTGCGCAGCGCGATCGCGCAATTGCGGTCAGTCCGCCAGCACCAGCAGCGAAGGCTATTCGGCCATAGCGACCGGCACGATTGCGTTGGGCTTTGCACTGGGTGAGAAGACCGCGGACGCCGCGCAGCGGAAGGCCGAAAGAATGTGCAGGGAACGTGCCAACGACTGCACGCTTGCCTTGCTGTGGCGGGAAACCCCGCCTCGCTATCTTGAACCGCCACAGCTGCCCGGTGCGCCCGCTCCGGCACCAGCGGCGACGCCCGCGCCCATGCCAACGCCTGCCATCCGCACCGATCAGCCAGGATAGCCAGCTCCACGCCGGCTGTACTTTCGAGTGTCGGATAAAGAAAAACGCCTGCAGATCGAGGATCTGCAGGCGCTTCTTTGTATCTGGCGGAGTGAGAGGGATTCGAACCCTCGATAGAGCTTTTGACCCTATACTCCCTTAGCAGGGGAGCCCCTTCGGCCACTCGGGCATCACTCCGGGGTTTTCTCCGCGTCTGGTGCGTTGCACCTCAGCGGGGCGTGAATCATAACGTTAATCGAGTGCGAAGGTAAAGCGTTATTCGGCAGAATTTTCGCTACCGGCGCCACCGGCTTCGTCACCGCGCTGGATGCGCTGATAGATCTCTTCGCGATGCACAGCGACGTCCTTCGGCGCGGTGATGCCGATACGCACCTGGTTACCCTTGACGCCAAGCACGGTGACGCTCACCGAGTCTCCGATCATCAGGGTTTCGCCGACGCGGCGAGTCAGGATCAACATTTTTGTAAGTCTCCATGGAACCGTGTGGAAGGGTATCCCCCACCGGCTTGACGCTCCGTCAAGAAGCGCTACCACGACAAAGGGAAAAGATTCGCAATGGTACCGTCAGCCGTCCCGCTCCTACAAGGAGGGGGACGGCCAGGTTCATCACAGGCGGGGGCTGACCCATTCGACGACTGCAGCCAGCGCAGTGGCAAGGGCGGGCCCGTCCTCGCCACCACCCTGGGCGAGGTCCGGGCGTCCGCCGCCCTTGCCCCCGATCTGACCGGCGATATGGGACAACAGTTCCCCGGCCTTGACCTTGCCCATTGCGCTGCCGTTCACACCCGCGACCAGGGCGGCCTTGCCGTCCTGGGCGCCGGCCAGCACGATCACCGCATCGCCCAGCTGCTGCTTCAGGCGGTCCATGGCGTCACGCAGGGCCTTGGCATCGAAGCCCTCCAGACGGGCGGCCAGCACCTTCACACCGGCAACCTCGACAGCCTGGCCGGACAGGTCGGCGGTAGCACCGGCGGCAACCTTGGCCTTCACGGCTTCCAGTTCGCGCTCCAGCTGCTTCTGGCGCTGGCCGAGGGCACGGATCTTCTCGACCACGTCGGCAGCGCTGCCACCGAGCAGGTCGGCGGCTTCGGCCAGGCGGGCCTCTTCGGCGTCCACGTAGTCCAGGGCGCCCTGACCGGTGACCGCTTCGATACGGCGCACGCCAGCGGAGACACCGCCCTCGGAGGTGATCTTGAACAGGCCGATGTCGCCGGTGCGGTTGACGTGGGTACCGCCGCACAGCTCGGTGGAGTAGTCACCCATCTTCAGCACGCGCACGTGTTCGCCGTACTTCTCGCCGAACAGGGCCATCGCGCCGAAGTCCAGCGCTTCCTGCATGCCCATGTTGTGCACTTCGGCAGCGTTGTTGGCACGCACCTGCTGGTTGACCTTGCGCTCGATCACGGCCAGCTCTTCCGCGCTGATCGGCTGGAAGTGCGAGAAGTCGAAACGCAAGCGGTCCGGAGCGACCAGCGAGCCCTTCTGCTGCACGTGGGTGCCGAGCACTTCGCGCAGGGCGGCGTGCAGCAGGTGGGTGGCAGAGTGGTTGAGGATGGTGGCGCCACGGCGCTCGCCATCGACCTGGCCGGACAGCACGTCACCGACCTTCAGGCCGCCTTCGGACAGGGTGCCGACGTGGCCATGGAACTGGCCGGCGAACTTCTGGGTGTCTTCCACCACCAGGCGCACGCCGTTGCCGGTGAGCACGCCGGTGTCGCCGACCTGGCCGCCGGATTCGGCGTAGAACGGGGTCTGGTTGGTGATCACGATGACCGCATCACCGGCATCGGCCGACTGCACCGGACGACCGTCCTTGAGCAGGGCCAGCACGCTCAGGCCGTCGGCCTGCAGGCGGTCATAGCCCAGGAACACGGTCGGGCTGAGGGTGGCCACAAGCTCGGCCGGCAGGGTCACGCCGCCGCCGAACTTGCCGGCTGCACGTGCGGTCTCGCGCTGCTGTTCCATCGCGGCGTCGAAGCCGGCAATGTCGACGGTCAGGTCGCGCTCGCGGGCGATGTCCTGGGTCAGGTCGAGCGGGAAGCCATAGGTGTCATACAGGCGGAACGCGTCAACACCCGGGATCACACCATTGCTGGCCTTGCCGGCCACGTCCTCGAAGATCTTCATGCCGGCATCGAGGGTTTCGGCGAAACGCTCTTCCTCGGCCTGCAGCGCACGGGTGACGGTGTCCACCGCCGCCGGCAGTTCCGGGTAGGCCTCGCCCATCTGCTCGACCAGGGTCGGCACCAGCTTGCTGAAGAACGGCTGGCGCACGCCCAGCATCCAGCCGTGGCGCAGGGCGCGGCGGATGATACGGCGCAGCACGTAGCCACGACCTTCGTTGGACGGCAGCACGCCGTCGACGATCAGGAACGAGCAGGCACGGATGTGATCGGCGATCACGCGCAGCGACTTGTTTTCCAGGTCGGCGGTGCCGGTCAGTTCGCTGGCCTTGCGGATCAGCGCCTGGAACAGGTCGATCTCGTAGTTGGTGTGCACATGCTGCAGGATCGCCGCCAGGCGCTCCAGGCCCATGCCGGTATCCACGCACGGCGCCGGCAGCGGCACTAGGGTGCCATCCGGCTGGCGGTCGAACTGCATGAACACCAGGTTCCAGATTTCGATGAAGCGGTCGCCGTCCTCGTCCGGGGAGCCCGGGGGGCCGCCGGCGATATGGTCACCGTGGTCGTAGAAGATCTCGGTGCACGGGCCGCACGGACCGGTGTCGGCCATCTGCCAGAAGTTGTCCGAGGCGAACGGTGCGCCCTTGTTGTCGCCGATGCGCACGATGCGCTCTTCCGGCACGCCAACCATGTCGCGCCACAGCGCGTACGCTTCGTCATCGGTCTGGTAGACGGTGACCAGCAGGCGCTCGGCCGGCAGCTTCCAGACCTGGGTCAGCAGTTCCCAGGCCCAGGCGATCGCATCCTTCTTGAAGTAGTCGCCGAACGACCAGTTGCCCAGCATTTCGAAGAAGGTGTGGTGGCGTGCGGTGTAGCCGACCTGGTCGAGGTCGTTGTGTTTGCCGCCCGCGCGCAGGCAGCGCTGCACGTCGGCCGCGCGCACGTAGCTGCGCTTCTCCGCGCCAAGGAACACGTCCTTGAACTGCACCATGCCGGAGTTGGTGAACAGCAGGGTCGGATCATTGCCCGGCACCAGCGGCGCCGACGGCACGATGGTGTGGCCTTTGCCCTTGAAGAATTCAAGGAAGTCGCTGCGGATCTGGGAAGTCGTGAATTTGGCGGATGCGTTCATTGGGGGCTGGCAGTCTGCGGGCCGGCGGGCCCGGACCACCGGCCGCGTTGGCCAGGGTCGCGAGGGACCGCCGAAAACCTAAAGGGTATCAGGCCCGGCGCCGCCAGTCTCAGTCATCCGAGTCGTAGCGGGTCGCACGGCGGATGCTGTCGCCGTCGAAGCCCCGCCGGGCCAGCAGATCGGCGGCCTTGCGCCGCTGCGTCAGGTCCTGAGGACCCGCCTCGCCGAAGCGTCGGCGGACCAGATCACGGGCATTTTCCTGCCAGTCGCCTTCATAGCTGTCCATCGCCGCGGCAATCGCGGCACTGTCCAGGCCGTGAGTGCCCAGCTCGGCGCGGACATGGATCGGCCCATAACCGGTGTTGGCGCGCATCCGCACCAGGTTCTCGGCGAAACGGGTGTCGTCCTGCCAGCCGGCTTCGGTCAGCTTGGCGACAGCAGCCTGCGCGGCTTCATCTTCGATGCCACGTGCGGTCAGCTTGCGGGTGAGCTCCTTGCGCGAGTGCTCGCGGCGGACCAGCAGGCCCAGCGCTCGTTGCACGGGCGTCTGCTCGCGCGGCCGGCGTTTGCGGCCGGTGGGAATGTCGTCGGCGTCGGACATCGGTGCTCCAAGGGTGGCGCCATCCGTGGCGCCCAGCCCATCCCTAGGCGATTCGAACCTGCGGGACAGGGCGACGTCACTGACGGCGCCGCCCTGCCCCACAGCAAGCCTTATTCGTCGTCGCCTTCGTCGTCGCCTTCCTCACGGGTGGCTTCGGTCGGCTGGAACTTCTCGCGCAGCTCGGCTTCAAGCTTGGCAGCGACCGTCGGGTTGTCGCGCAGGTAGCCACGGGCGTTGTCCTTGCCCTGGCCGATACGCTCTTCACCGTAGCTGTACCAGGCGCCGGCCTTCTCGACCAGCTTGGCATCCACACCCATGTCGATCAGCTCGCCCTCGCGGCTGATGCCTTCGCCGTACAGAATCTCGGTGATGACCTGCTTGAACGGAGGCGCCAGCTTGTTCTTGACGACCTTGATCTTGGTCTGGTTGCCGATGATCTCGTCGCCCTTCTTGATCGCGCCGATACGGCGGATGTCCAGGCGCACCGAAGCGTAGAACTTCAGCGCGTTGCCGCCGGTGGTGGTTTCCGGGCTCTGGCCCGGCATCATCACGCCGATCTTCATGCGCAGCTGGTTGATGAAGACCACCAGGGTGTTGGAGCGCTTGATGTTGCCGGTCAGCTTGCGCAGCGCCTGGCTCATCAGGCGGGCCTGCAGGCCCGGCAGCTGGTCGCCCATCTCGCCTTCGATTTCGGCCTTCGGGGTCAGCGCGGCGACCGAGTCGATCACCAGGATGTCCACCGAACCCGAACGGACGAGCATGTCAGCAATTTCCAGCGCCTGCTCGCCGGTATCCGGCTGCGACAGCAGCAGGTCGTCCACGTTCACGCCCAGCTTGGCGGCGTAGATCGGGTCCAGCGCGTGCTCGGCGTCGATGAAGGCCGCGGTGCCGCCCATCTTCTGGCATTCGGCGATGGCCTGCAGGGTCAGCGTGGTCTTGCCCGAGGATTCCGGCCCGTAGATTTCAACGACACGGCCCTTCGGCAGACCGCCAATGCCCAGCGCGATGTCGAGCATCAGCGAACCGGTCGGGATGGCTTCGACGGGCTCGACCACGCGGTCGCCCATGCGCATCACCGAGCCCTTGCCGAACTGCTTTTCGATCTGGCCCAGAGCTGCAGCGAGGGCGCGCTTCTTGTTCTCGTCCATCGGATTGGTCCTTGCAGAGGTCGTGTCGTTGGAGGTGCTGTCTTTGGGGGTCTTCTTTGCCATGGGTTCACTTTAAGTCGGACGTATCGCACAGGCTGAGATTCTGCCCGGCGCTCTGAAAAGAATTATCGGACATCCGTACCAACCTCAGTGGAACCAGAGAATCGCCACAAAAGACCGCGGGGTAATGCGCTATGGAACGGGTCAACGGTTGGGTCGCAACAGGCCGCAATAGAGGCCCTCGATCGAGAAGTCCTGGTCCGGCAGCACCTCGATCGGCTTGTAGTCGGGATTGCGCGGCAGCAGGCGGATACGATCCTTGGCGATCTTCAGCAGCTTGACGGTGATCTCGTCATCGATGCGGGCCACCACGATCTGTCCGGAATGAGCATCGCGGGTGCGGTGCACACCGATCAGGTCACCGTCGAAGATGCCCTCGTCGATCATCGAATCGCCCTGCACCTTCAACAGGTAATCCGGTGCCGGCGAGAAGAACACCCGGTCCAGCACCACGAAGTCGTCCGAGCCGATATCGGCACCGATCGGCAGGCCGGCTGCGACACGGCCCAATACCGGCAGGCGCAGGACGCTGTCGGGCAGGCCCGGCTCGGCCAGCTTCTCGACCGGTGGCGCCTGCACCAGGCGGATGCCGCGGGCCTGGCCCGGGATGCGACGGATCGCACCGGCCTGCTCCAGGGCTTCCAGGTGGTACTGGGCCGCGCGCACGCCCTTGAAGCCGAACGCACGTGCGATTTCAGTCTGCGACGGCGGCGCGCCTTCGCTCTCGATACGCTCGGCGATCAACTGCAGGATCGCCTGCTGGGTGTCGGTCAGGTCCATGGTTAGTAGTATTACTACTAATGAGCGGGGCTGCAAGTGCCGGGGGCGACACGGCGGCATCTGTGGTGCCGAGCTGTGCTCGGCGATCGTCGCCGGGCTCGGCCTGGCTGGCAGAGACAAAGGCGGAGCAAAAGCAGCCGACCAGCGGTCGGCTCTACAGGAATCGCGCAGCGATTCCGCGGTTCCCGTTGGGAACCGCTGCGGCAAGCACACTATGTGTGCTTGCCGCTTCTCCAGATCGAAAACAGGATCCAGACGCCGCAGAAGCCGGCGCCGATGAAGCCGCACACGCCCAGTGCCAGCAGCCAGCGGCTGGAGACGCCGCCAACGCTGTGCATCACGATCGACGAGCCGATGATCAATGCGGCGGTGACGATGCCCATCACCAGCCGGTTCGCCGCACGGTTGACCTGCTCGCCGAAGCCCTGCAGCGCCGTGGTTTCCACCTTCAGCTGCAGGCGCCCACGGCGGGCGGCCTGGACCAGCTTGCGCAGGTCGCGGGGCAGTTCACCGGCGAAGTCGACCAGGCCCAGCAAGCTGCGGCGGCCGCGCTTGAGCAGGGCCCTGGGCGCATAGCGCTGCAGCACCACCCGTTCCAGGAACGGGCGCGCGGCACTGGCCATGTCGAAATCAGGGTCCAGCTGCCGCCCCATGCCTTCCAGGGTCAGGAACGCCTTGATCATCAGCGCCAGGTCGGCCGGCAGGGTCAGGCTGTAGCTGCGCAGCAGCTGGGTGATGTCGCCCAGCATCAGACCGATGCGCAGGTCCTTCAGCGGCACGCCACGGTACTGGTCGACGAACTGGCTGATGTCGTGCTGCAGCCGGTTCTCGTCCACTTCCACGCCGCCGGCCCAGTCCAGCAGCACGTCGGCCACGCCCTGCGGGTCCTGCTCGACCAGCCCGTGCAGCAGCTGCGCAACCTGGAAACGACGCACTTCGGACAGCGCACCGACCATGCCGAAATCGATCACACCGATGCGGCCGTCACGCAGGTAGATGATGTTGCCGGGATGCGGATCGGCGTGGAAGCTGCCGTCCTCCAGCACCATCTTCAGCACGATGTCAGCACCACGCCGCGCCAGTTCGCGCCGATCCAGCCCCGCCGCATCGACGCCGGCCAGATCACGCCCTGGAATGCCGTCGACGAAGTCCTGCACGTTCAGGCTTTCGCAGGTCCACTGCCAGTGCACGTCGGGAATCAGGATGTCGTCGCGGCCTTTGAAGTTGCGCGCGATGCGCTCGGCATTGCGGCACTCGGCGGCGAAATCCAGCTCGCGGCGCAGCGACACCGTGAACTGCTGCACCACCTCGGCCGGGCGGTAACGACGCAGGTCCGGAAGCCGGGCTTCAACGATTTCGGCCAGGCGGGCCAGCAGCCGCAGGTCCGCTTCGACCACATCGCGGATGCCGGGGCGACGCACCTTCAGCACCACCTCGCGACCGTCATGCAGACGCGCGCGATGGGCCTGCGCCAGCGAGGCGGCGGCCATCGGGGTTTCATCAAGGAAGGCGAACACTTCTGAAGGCGATGCGCCAAGATCGGCCTCGAGCTGCTCACGGATATCCGCGTACGGCAGCGCCGGTACTGCGTTCTGCAGTTCAGAGAGCTCGGCGATCCATTCCGGCGGCAGCAGGTCGACGCGCGTCGCCAGCACCTGGCCGAGCTTGACGAAGGTCGGGCCGAGATCCTGCATCGCGCTGCGCACGCGCACCGGCGCGGTCATCCGCAGCAGTTCCTGCCGCTCCTCGTTCCAGTGCAGCAGGCGCCCTGCCCGCTCCAGCGTGCTGGCCAGGCCGATGCGCCGCACCACATCGCCGAAGCCATAGCGGATCAGGACGACGGCGATTTCCTGCAGTCGGCCCAGGTCACGGACCGTGCCCAGCGTTTCCCACATCATGCGTGCTCCGGACGATTACCGGAGCAGCATGTCACAGCTGGGCGTCGATACCGCGCAATGCCGCCGCCACGGTTTGCCGGCGGATGGCTTCGCGATCGCCATCGAACTGGAACAGCTCGGCACGGGCATAGCCACCGCGGCGCTTCCAGCCAATCCAGACGCTGCCGACAGGCTTGTCCGGGCTGCCGCCACCAGGACCGGCGATGCCGGTCACCGCCACGGCGATACCGGCGCCGGAATTGACCAGCGCACCGGACACCATTTCCAGCACGGTTTCGCGGCTGACCGCGCCGAACTGCTCCAGGGTCTGCGCACGCACGCCCAGCAGGCGCTGCTTGGCCTCGTAGCTGTAGACCACCATGCCGCAGTCGAAGAACGCCGAGGAACCGGCGATATCGGTCATGCACTTGGCGATCCAGCCACCACTGCAGCTTTCAGCGGTCACCAGCTGCAGCGAAGCCTGCTGCAGGCGCTGCCCGAGCGCGGCGGACTGGGCGTTGAGTTCAGCGTCGGTGGGAATGGACATCGGCATGACGGTGGGGTGAAGAACCTGCACGTTGTACCGCAGATGACAGCTGGATGTCGCGCCCCTCCGGCACGGTTGCGCTGCCGGCCAGCGGCCGGCACTACCGGGCATGGGCCGCTACCTCACCACTCCGGCGGTTTCTCCGGCAGCAGCGCCCGGATCGGCGCGCCGTCGGCACTGGCGGCCAGCTTTTCGGCTTCGGCAATCGGCAGGTCGACCTGCAGCAGCCAGCCGTCTTCGTCGGCCTGCTCGCTGCGGATCACTTCCAGCTGGTGCAGGCGCGCACGCAGGCGGCCGGCATCCGGCGGCAGGCGCAGTTCGCCGGTAACATGCTGCAGGCCCAGGCGCTTGCCCAGCACCGCCTGCAGCAGCTCCAGGCCCTGCCCGTCACGCGCGGAAATCCACACCCGCTCGCGACGCGACTCATCCGGGATACCGTCCTGGCCATCGTGGCGAACGTCGGCGCCCTCGATGCGGTCAATCTTGTTGAACACCAGCAACTGCGGCAGGTCACCGGCACCGACCGCGGTCAGTACCTCGTCCACCTGGGCGATGCGCTCCTCGCGGTGCGGATCGGCAGCGTCGACCACATGCAGCAGGAAATCGGCCTCGCGCGCCTCGGACAGGGTCGAGCGGAACGCAGCGACCAGATCATGCGGCAGATCGCGGACGAAGCCGACGGTGTCGGCCAGCACCACGTTGCCGCCCGGCACCGCAATGCGGCGAACGGTCGGATCCAGCGTTGCGAACAGCTGGTCGGCGGCATAGGCCTCGGCGCCGGTCATGGCGTTGAACAGGGTCGACTTGCCGGCGTTGGTGTAGCCCACCAGCGCGACACGCGGCAGCTCGCTGCGCACGCGCGCACGGCGCATCTGGGTCCGCTGCACCTCGACCTTTTCCAGCCGCTTCTGCAGCTGCTCGACCCGCTTCTGCAACAGGCGGCGGTCGGTTTCCAGCTGGGTTTCACCCGGGCCACGCAGGCCGATCGAACCACCGCGCTGGCGCTCCAGGTGGGTCCAGCCGCGCACCAGCCGCGTGGCCAGGTGACGCAGCTGTGCCAGCTCGACCTGCAGCTTGCCCTCGTGGCTGTGCGCACGCTGGGCGAAGATGTCCAGGATCAGGCCGGTACGGTCGATCACCCGGCGCTCGAGGAAGCGTTCCAGGTTGCGCTCCTGGCCCGGGCTCAACGCATGGTTGACCAGGATCAGGTCGGCACCGCTGGCATCGGCCGCGGCCTTGATCTCGTCCAGCTTGCCGCTGCCGATCAGGGTCGACGGATTCGGACGGTCCAGGCGTGCCGTGATCGTCGCGGCGATGCTGGCCCCAGCCGAGCGGGCCAGATCACCGAACTCTTCAAGCACATCGTCTTCCAGCTTGCCGAAATGGGGCTGGATCAACAGGGCGTGTTCACCCTTCTTCGAGCGGTCAAACATTCACCGCTCCGGTATTACTCGTCTGCTTCATCACCTGCCTGACCACCTTCACCCGACTGCACGTAACCACCGCCCGGACCGACCTTCACGTTGCGTGCCGGAACGACCGTGGAAATGGCGTGCTTGTAGACCATCTGACTGACCGTGTTGCGCAGCAGGACCACGAACTGGTCGAACGACTCGATCGTGCCCTGCAGCTTGATGCCGTTCACCAGGTACACCGAAACCGGCACGCGTTCGCGCCGCAGTGCATTCAAGAAAGGATCCTGCAGCGATTGCCCCTTGGACATTGCACACTCCTGATTATTGTTCTTATTGGGTTGCCGACGGTTGCCACGGCCCCCGAGCCGCCCGCCGACCGATGATGTTACACGGCTGGCGGGGGTTCAGCGTGCGACGAAGGTCGACACCGCGCCGGCCAGGCGCTCGTGGTCGATATGGGGGTCGAACCAGCGCGCATCAAGCTCGCCGCGCAGCCAGGTCAGCTGGCGCTTGGCCAGCTGGCGGGTGGCGAAGATCGCCTTGTCACGGAAGCGGGCAGCATCGCCCTCCCCGTCCAGGTACTCCCAAGCCTGGCGATAGCCGACCGCGCGCACTGCCGGCAGGTCCAGTGGCGCCTCCACGGCAGCCATTTCCGGCATCGCGCGCAACGCCCGCACCTCGTCGAGGAAGCCCTGCGCCAGCATGGCGTCGAAGCGTGCCTCGATGCGCTGGTGCAGCACCGCGCGGTCACGCGGCGCCAGGATCAGCTTGAGGGTGCGCACCGGCAACGGCGCCACGCCCGGCCGGCGCTGCCATTCAGTGATGGGGGTGCCGGTCAGGCGATAGACCTCCAGCGCCCGCTGGATGCGCTGCGGGTCGGTGGCATGGATGCGTGCCGCTGCTGCTGGATCGACCTTGGCCAACTCTGCGTGCAGCGCCGCCCAGCCACGCTCGGCCGCCTCGGCGCTGAGCGCTTCGCGCGTCGCCGGATCGGCCTCGGGCATCGGCGACAGGCCCTGCAACAGGGCGCGGAAGTACAGGCCAGTGCCACCGGCCAGGATCGGCATCTTGCCGCGTGCCACGATGTCGGCCACGACCCGGCCGGCATCGGCGGCGAATTCGGCTGCCGAGTAGGTCTGCCAGGGATCGCGCAGGTCCAGCAGATGGTGGGGGGCCTGCGCGCGCTCGGCCGCATCCGGCTTGGCCGAGCCGATGTCCAGGTGCCGGTACACCAGCGCCGAATCGACGCTGACGATCTCGCCATCCAGCTGCTTCGCCAGGGCGATCGCGGTGGCGGTCTTGCCACTGGCGGTCGGCCCCATGACGGCGATCGCCAGCGGCCGCCGGTCGATGCCCATCAGTCTTCGTCCGGCCAGCGGATCGTCGGCGTGGCGTCGGCACGCGGCGTCGGCACGGCTTCCACCGCCTGCCAGATCTTCAGCGCATCGACGGTGGCCGCCACGTCATGCACGCGCACGATGCGCGCGCCACGCTGGACCGCGATCAGGTGCGCGGCTACCGAAGCCGCCACGCGCTCGGACGGCGTGTCGCGGCCGGTCAGTTCGCCCAGGCTGCGTTTGCGCGACAGGCCAGCCAGCATCGGCACGCCCAGTTCCAGGAAGCGTTCCGAGCGCGCTAGCAGGGTCATGTTGTGAGCGGTAGTCTTGCCGAAGCCAAAACCGAGATCGATCAGCAAGTTCTTCTTCGCGATGCCCGCCATCTCGGCAGCGAACAGGCGCTGCACCAGGAAACCGTGCACCTCGGCGACCACGTCGTCGTAATGCGGATCGGCCTGCATATGGCCCGGCTCGCCCTGCATGTGCATCAGCACCACTGGCACGCCGGCTTCAGCGGCGGCATCCAGCGCCCCCTCCTGGCGCAGGCCGTAGATGTCATTGATCATGCCGGCGCCGGCGGCCACGGCCGCACGCATCACCTCCGGCTTGAAGGTATCGATACTGATCGGAACCTGCGTACGGGCGGCCAGCTGCTCGATCACCGGAAGCACCCGGCGCAGCTCTTCCTCGACCGATACCGGCGCGGCGCCCGGGCGGGTGGATTCGCCGCCGATATCGAGCAGGTCCGCGCCCTCCTCGACCAGCTTCAGGCCATGGGCGACCGCGGCCTCGGTGGTGTCGTGCGCGCCGCCATCGGAGAACGAGTCCGGGGTGACGTTGACGATGCCCATGACCCGGGCGCGGTCGAGGCGCAGGATGCGGCCGGCGCAATCGAGCTGGGGCGAGGTATCGAACATGGGCAATCCTGCAGGGACAACGGCGGGTAGTTTAGTTCGGCAGGGCGGCGCCCTGCACCCGCAGAGGCCAGAGCGACAGCAACAGCCGGAGCAGCAGCAGGTTTGCTGAGGAATGGCGGGGTGGGTCCGGTTGCGGGAGACGCTGCAAGTACGTCCATGTAAGCTCGGTCGCCGCATCCATGCGGCTCACGCCCCCGCAACCGGACCCACCCCGCCTTCGACAGATTTCTGCGATCTGTCGGCATTTCTGTAGAGCCGAGCCATGCTCGGCTCAGATCTCACAGATATCGAGATATTCAATTTCGATGAAGATTCATCCACGCATGACGTGGATCTATCGTGTCGACCAAGGTCGACACCTACCAACAGCAGCAGGAAATTGTCAGGGGTGGGGCGGTGTGGGTTGGCAGGACCGTTGGCGCCATGGATGGCGCCATCGAGCCCCCAAGGACGGGTTTACGGCGTGTCCTGCCAACCCACACCGCCCCGCCATCCCCAGAAACTCGCTGTTGCTGTTGCTGTTGCTCTGGCTCGGAGCAGGTGCAGGGCGCAGCCCTGCCGATACCCCTCAACGGCGTCGGCGCTTGCGGTCCACGTACAGGGTCTTGGCGATGCTCAGCACGATGCCGACCGCGATACCCACCACGCAGCCCAGCAGCAGGTTGTCGGCCCCCAGGCCCACACCCACGCCGACCACGGTGGCGATGACCATTTCGGCCTTGTGGGAAATCGGTTCGGGCTTCGGGGCGGACATGCGGGCTCCAGCGTCAGTTCGGTTTTTCGGAATGGGCCAGTGGCCCGGAAACGACGAAGCCGGGTCGCCCCGGCCTCGTCTGGTGTCACGTGCAGCGGGCCGTCAGTGCGACTCGGCCGGGCCTGCGATCGGTGGCAGCGGACGGGCGTCGCCGCCCTTGTCGTTGCCACCGTCCTTGTTCGACTTGTTCCAGCCGGCCGGCGGCGGCGGATCGCGGCCTTCCATGATGGCGTCGATCTGCGGCGCGTCGATGGTTTCGTACTGCAGCAGCAGCTGCGACATCGCATGCAGCTTGTCGATGTTGTCGGTCAACAGCTGCGTGGTGCGGGCGTAAGCCTTGTCGAGGATGTTGCGTACTTCCTCGTCGATGCGGCGCGCCGTGTCGTTGGACACACTCTTGTGCTGGGTGACCGAGCGGCCCAGGAACACTTCGTCGTCCTCTTCGCCATAGGCGATCGGGCCGAGCTGCTCGGACAGGCCCCACTTGGTGACCATGTTGCGGGCCATCTTGGTGGCACGCTCGATATCGTTGGAGGCACCGGTGGTGACCTTGTCCTCGCCGAAGATCAGCTCTTCAGCGACGCGGCCACCGTACAGCGAGCACAGCTGCGACTGGATCGCCACGCGGTTCATCGAGTACTTGTCGCCCTCCGGCAGGTACATGGTCACGCCCAGCGCACGGCCGCGCGGAATGATGGTGACCTTGTAGACCGGGTCATGCTCAGGCACCAGGCGGCCGACGATGGCGTGGCCGGCTTCGTGGTAAGCGGTCAGGGTCTTCTCGTCCTCGCTCATGGCCATCGAGCGGCGCTCGGCGCCCATCAGGATCTTGTCGCGGGCACGGTCGAAGTGGTCCATCCGGACTTCTTTCTCGTTGCCACGCGCTGCGAACAGGGCGGCCTCGTTGCAGAGGTTGGCCAGATCCGCACCGGAGAAGCCCGGGGTACCGCGCGCGATCACCATCGGCTCGACATCGTCGGCCAACGGCAGCTTGCGCATGTGCACCTTCAGGATGTGCTCGCGGCCCTTCACGTCCGGCAGGCCGACCACGACCTGGCGATCGAAACGGCCCGGACGCAGCAGTGCCGGATCCAGCACGTCCGGACGGTTGGTCGCGGCGATCACGATCACGCCCTCGCCACCTTCAAAACCGTCCATCTCGACCAGCAGCTGGTTCAGGGTCTGCTCGCGCTCGTCATGACCGCCGCCCAGGCCGGCACCACGGTGGCGACCGACGGCGTCGATTTCGTCGATGAAGATGATGCAGGGGGCGTGCTTCTTGGCCTGCTCGAACATGTCGCGCACGCGGCTGGCGCCGACGCCGACGAACATTTCCACGAAGTCCGAACCGGAGATCGAGAAGAACGGCACCTTGGCTTCGCCGGCAATGGCCTTGGCCAGCAGCGTCTTGCCGGTACCCGGCGGGCCCACCATCAGCACGCCGCGCGGAATCTTGCCGCCCAGCTTGGTGAACTTGGACGGGTCGCGCAGGAAGTCGACCAGCTCGCCCACTTCTTCCTTGGCCTCGTCACAACCGGCGACGTCGGCAAAGGTGACCTTGATCTGGTCTTCGCCCTGCAGCTTGGCGCGCGACTTGCCGAAGGACATCGCGCCCTTGGCACCGCCGCCACCGCCCTGCATCTGGCGCATGATGAACAACCAGAAGCCGATGATCAGGATGACCGGCAGGAAATTCATCAGGATCGCGCCCAGGGAGATGCCGCTGGACGGCTCCTCCTGCACGATCTCCACGTTCTTGGTGCGCAGCACGTTGATCAGGTCACGATCGAACGGTGCGGTGATGGTCGACGACTGCCCACCGCGGGTGGTGTAGGTCAGCTGGCTGGTGCCGCCGCGCATGTCGCCGCCGAAGGCGACCTTCTGCACGTTGCCGCTGTCCACCTGGTCCAGGAACTGCGAGTACGACGCACCCTGCGCCCCAGCCCCGGAGGTCTTGGGCGAGAAGCTCTGGAAGACCACCATCAGCACGACGGCGACGACCACCCATAGCAGGAGGTTCTTGGTCAAGTCGTTCATCCTCATTGGCTCCGGTGTTCCTCTCAGTGCTGGCGTTGCGTTGGGGTCGAACTTGCGTACATTGCGAGCTTACTTCATGTGGGCGCGTTTTCCCTGACCCAAGGCATACACCTCGGGAGAGCGCTTGCGCGAGGCTTCCGGCTTGCGGATGGAGACCTTGTCGTACCGGCGGCGCATATCGCGCACGTAGTCGTCAAAGCCCTCGCCCTGGAACAGCTTGATCAGGAATGCCCCACCGGTCTTCAGGTGGTTGTCGGCAAAATCCAGGGCCAGCTCCGCCAGGTGCATCATCCGCGGCTGGTCGACCGCGCCCACACCACTCTTATTGGGGGCCATGTCCGACAGCACAAGGTCTACCGGCTGATCCCCGAGCATGGCTTCAAACTGCGATAGGACGGCTTCTTCCCTGAAGTCACCATGAAGGAACTCCACGCCGGCCAATGGCGGCATGTCCAGGATGTCCAGGGCCAGCACGCGGCCGGTGTCGCCAATCTGTCTCCGAACCTGCTGAGACCAGCCACCCGGCGCCGCGCCGAGGTCGACCACCACCATGTGCGGCTTCAGCAACCGGTCACGTTCGAGCAGCTCCTCAAGCTTGTAGGCGGCGCGCGAGCGCATGCCTTCGGCCTGCGCCTTCTTCACGAAGGGGTCGGAGAAGTGTTCCTTGAGCCAGCGCTGGCTGCTTTTGCTGCGGGTAGCCATTGAAAATAGGGGCTGATGGGGTCCTCATGATACCCTGATCGCCCCATTCAACCGTGTTTTCCTGCATGTCCATCGCCCTGACCGCCTCCCAGACCCGTTTCCTGCGCGGCCAAGCCCACGACCTGAAGGCCCTGCTGCAGACCGGCGGCAAGGGCGTGACCCCGGCCTTCATCGCTGAGCTGAACGAAGTGCTGGAGCGCCACGAACTGGTCAAGGTGAAGGTCGCTGCCGAGGATCGCGACGCCCGTGACGTGATGATCGGCGAGATCGTCGAAGCCACCGAGAGCGCGTTGGTACAGCGCATCGGCCACGTCGCCGTGCTGTACCGCCCGAGCAAGGAACAGCGCCAGATCGTGCTGCCGCGCGGCTGATCGCCTTACTGCCATGCAGCTGAACCACGAACCGCCCGATTACGCCTACAGCCTGCGCGCCGCCGATGGCCGCTCGGCCAAGGTGAATGACCAGGTGCTGGGCAGCAGTTTCTTCCTGACCCCGGACCAGCTGGTCACGCAATGGCCGGTAGTGAGCGCCACCGCGCTGCAGCTGGCTGACCTGGAGCCGATCCTGGCGCTGAACCCGGCGCTGATCGTGCTCGGCACGGGTGACCGCCAGGTATTCCCGCCGGCAGTGGTAATGGCTGCCTGCCTGTCACGCGGCATCGGCCTGGAAGTGATGAACAATCCGGCCGCCGCGCGCACCTTCAACATCCTGGCGGGCGAAGGCCGCAAGGTCGCGGCCGCTTTCATTCTGGAAGGCTGAGGTCGAGGCGTCGGGCGCGCCCCGGCGCTAGCCGCCAGAAGCGGTGCAGCGGAAGGCCGAGAACTGCTTCAGCCGCCCGATCAGGTTGCCGCCCTGGCCCCAGCGGATGTCCATGACCTTCCAGTCCTGGCCCTGCCTTTGCAGCAGGACACGGTCGGTCCAGCGATAGTCGCCTATCGCCATTTCGACGGACACCCAACTGCCATCGCCGCTCGTCGCGGGCAGCCCCACCTTTACCGTTTCCGGCCGATCCGGCGCCATGAGATACGGGCTCTGGTCCAGCATGTGCGGCTTCTCGTCATGCGCGGCCAGCACCGCACAGGTCCGCTCGTAAGCGCGCTGCGCATCGATGGCTGAGCGCAGCGCATCGCCCAGCAACGGCGGAATGGTCGCTTCGTCCGAAGCCGGCGCCTGGACGGCCGCGTAAAGACGGGTGACCACGTCGCGCGGATCGCTGGCCGCGGAGGCCAGCGGCGCGACGATGAGCAACGCGAGAGTGGAAGCAGGACGGAGCATGGGGCACCGGATTGACTGGGGCCGCTCAAGAATGCCGGGTATCCCGTCCGCCGTGAAGGTGATCCTGCGACACACAAGATCGCAAATGACCACTCTGCGGTACCCGGGTCGAGCATG
>NZ_JAOECR010000039.1:0-49070 GCF_029836955.1 Stenotrophomonas sp. GD04054
AGCGCTTGGGCTGCAGCATGGTGCCGGTGCACTTGGGCGAGCCGCAGCGGCACTCCCAGATCTTCTTCAGCTTGGCGGTGTGACGCTCGGCCAGGGTGATGCCGTAGTTGTAGGTCAACTCTTCGCCGGCCTTGATATCGCGCAGCGCCTCGATGAACACCTTGTCGCCGCGGTTGTCGCCGTCCTCGTCTTCCTCGATCACCGCCTCGCAGTTCGGGTCGCAGCTGTGGTTGATCCAGCGCGCGTCATTGCCCTTGTAGTTGGCATCGATCACCCAGTCGTCGTTGAGGGTGAACAGGAAGGTATGGCCACTTTCGACGTCGCCGCTGTCATCGGCATCAACGTCGCCGTGGCTGCGCAGCAGGCCCTTGTACTGGATCACGCGCTCGCCCTGCTTGATCGGGGCCACGGCGAACACGCCGTTGCCATGGATGGCGGACTTGCGGGCTTGGATCTTCTTCGGCATCGGCACGGGCTGTTTGCAGCGAATGGAACAGGGATTCTCGCCCATTCCGGGTGATTGCGAAAATCACCCCGTTGGCGCAGCATTGCGCCCTGGCAACGGCCCCGGTGTGTCCTCCCGGCCCGGCCCCAGCGCCGGCTGAATGCCCGGGTTGGATGGCGGCGAATAAAAGCGTACAATTTCAGTCCGCTTTAAGAACCACTCGCATCCCCATGTTGCGCGTCACCAAACTCACCGATTACGCCACCGTCGTGCTGACCGTGCTCGCCGCCCGTCCGGGCGAGGTGCTCAGTGCCACCGAGCTGGCCGAATTCACCGGTCTGGAGCCGCCCACCGTCAGCAAGGTGCTCAAGCCGCTGGCCCAGGCCGGCCTGGTTGAAGGCCTGCGCGGCGTGCGTGGCGGCTACCGCCTGACCCGCCCGGCCATCGAGATCTCGCTGTTCGAAGTGGTCGAAGCGATGGAAGGGCCACTGGCCCTGACCGAATGCAGCCACGACCACCACCAGTGCGGCATGGCGCCCAAGTGCGGCGCGCGCAGCAGCTGGCGGCTGATCAACGACGTGGTTTCCGAGGCCCTGCGCGATGTCACCCTTGCGCAGATCCTGCCCCCTCTCCCCCTTGCCGATGACGAACAGCGCCGCACCATCGCTGTCGACGTCGTCTCCTGATCCGTAGGCAGCCCCCCATGGCCACCGAAACCATCGAAAACGTCGCCCACGACGACACCCCCAACCGCGAGATCCACGAGCAGCTCGGCCGCAAGTATTCGGCCGGCTTCATCACCGAGATCGAATCGGACTCCCTGCCGCCGGGCCTGGACGAGGACACCATCCGTGCCCTGTCGGCCAAGAAGGAAGAGCCGGAGTGGATGACGCAGTGGCGCCTGGACGCCTACCGCCACTTCCTGACCATGCCGATGCCCGACTGGGCCAAGCTGGAGATCGCGCCGATCGACCTGCAGGCGCTCAGCTACTACTCCGCGCCGAAGGGCCCGAAGTACGCCTCGCTGGATGACGTGCCCAAGGAGCTGCTGGACACCTACGACAAGCTGGGCGTGCCGCTGCACGAGCGTGCCAAGCTGGCCGGCGTGGCGGTGGACGCGGTGTTCGACTCGGTGTCCGTCGGCACCACGTTCCGCAAGGAACTGGCCGAGAAGGGCATCATTTTCTGCTCGATGTCCGAGGCCATCAAGGAACACCCGGAACTGGTCCGCCAGTACCTGGGCACCGTGGTGCCGGTGGGCGACAACTACTTCGCCGCGCTCAATTCGGCGGTGTTCTCCGATGGCAGCTTCGTGTTCATTCCCAAAGGCGTTCGCTGCCCGATGGAACTGAGCACCTACTTCCGCATCAATGCCGGCCACACCGGCCAGTTCGAGCGCACCCTGATCGTGTGCGAGGACAAGGCCTACGTGTCCTACCTGGAAGGCTGCACCGCGCCGATGCGCGACGAGAACCAGCTGCACGCCGCAGTGGTCGAGCTGGTCGCGCTGGAAGACGCGGAGATCAAGTACTCCACCGTGCAGAACTGGTACCCGGGCGACGAAAACGGCGTCGGCGGCATCTACAACTTCGTCACCAAGCGTGCCGAATGCCGTGGTGCGCGCAGCAAGGTCACCTGGACCCAGGTCGAGACCGGCTCGGCGATCACCTGGAAGTACCCGTCCTGCGTGCTGCTGGGCGACGACTCGGTGGGTGAGTTCCACTCCGTGGCGCTGACCCATCACCGCCAGCAGGCCGACACCGGCACCAAGATGATCCACGTCGGCAAGCGCACCAAGAGCAAGATCGTCAGCAAGGGCATCAGTGCCGGCCGCGGCCAGAACACCTACCGCGGCCTGGTGCGTGTGGACCGCAATGCCGATGGCGCGCGCAACTACACCCAGTGCGATTCGCTGCTGATCGGCAAGCAGTGCGGCGCGCACACCTTCCCCTACATCGAGGTGAAGAACCCGGGCGCCACCGTCGAGCACGAGGCCACCACCTCGAAGATTTCCGACGACCAGCTGTTCTACTGCCGCGCCCGTGGCATCAGCCAGGAAGACGCGGTGTCGATGATCGTCGACGGCTTCTGCAAGCAGGTGTTCCGCGAACTGCCGATGGAGTTCGCGGTGGAAGCCAAGAAGCTGCTGGAAGTCTCGCTGGAAGGTTCGGTGGGCTGACCACCCGCCCCTGCCCCTCGCAAACGCATTCTCTTTACCGGCGGGCCGCGGCCCGCCCCACGGAAACCCCCACCATGCTGAAGATCGAAAACCTCCACGCCCGCATCGGCGACAAGGAAATCCTCAAGGGCCTGTCGCTGGACGTCCAGCCCGGCCAGGTGCACGCCATCATGGGCCCCAACGGCGCCGGCAAGTCCACCCTGGGCAATGTCCTGGCCGGCCGCGACGGCTATGAAGTGACCGAAGGCAGCGTGCAGTTCGACGGCGTCGGCCTGCTGGAGCAGGACCCGGAAGCGCGCGCCGCTGCCGGCCTGTTCCTGGCGTTCCAGTACCCGGTGGAGATCCCGGGCGTGAACAACACCTACTTCCTGCGCGCCGCGCTGAATGCACAGCGCAAGGCGCGTGGCGAGGACGAACTGGACTCCATGCAGTTCCTCAAGCTGGTGCGCCAAAAGCTGGCCGTGCTGCACCTGAAGGACGAGCTGCTGCACCGTGGCGTCAACGAAGGCTTCTCCGGTGGCGAAAAGAAGCGCAACGAGATCTTCCAGCTAGCCGTGCTCGAGCCGAAGCTGGCGATCCTGGACGAAACCGATTCGGGCCTGGACATCGACGCGCTGAAGAGCGTGGCCGACGGCGTCAACGCGCTGCGTGCCGCTGACCGTTCGTTCCTGGTCATCACCCACTACCAGCGCCTGCTGGACTACATCAAGCCGGACGTGGTGCACGTGCTGGCCGATGGCCGCATCGTCAAGACCGGTGGCCCGGAACTGGCGCTGGAACTGGAAGCGCACGGCTACGATTTCATCAAGGATCGCGTGGTGCGCGAGGCGGCGGTCTGATGAGCGCCCTGCTCGACTCCATGGCCCAGGCCTTCTGCGGCAGCGACGCGCGCCGCGAAGTGCTGGAC
Source organism: Stenotrophomonas sp. GD04054 (assembly GCF_029836955.1). Classification (NCBI taxonomy): domain Bacteria; kingdom Pseudomonadati; phylum Pseudomonadota; class Gammaproteobacteria; order Lysobacterales; family Lysobacteraceae; genus Stenotrophomonas; species Stenotrophomonas sp. GD04054. The sequence goes on from NZ_JAOECR010000039.1 coordinate 3,532, forward strand.
GCGGCCCTGCGTGACGGCCTGCCGGCCGCCCGCAACGAAGCCTGGAAGTACACCTCGCTGCGCCAGCTGGAACGCCGTGCGTTCGCTGCGGCGCCGCTGCAGGGCCCTGCGCTGGACGCCGCGCTGCTGGACGACATTCCGGCGCCGCGCCTGGTGTTCGTCAACGGTCGCCTGGATGCCGCGCTGAGCGACGTGCAGGCGCTGCCGGCCGGCGTGCAGCTGCAGCCGCTGTCGGCCGCACTGGCCTCCGGCGAAGACGCCGTGCGTTTCCTTGGCCGCCGCTACGAACGCAGCGAAGAGATCTTCGCCCGCCTGAATGCCGCGCTGGCCGATGAAGGTGTGGTGTTGCGCGTGGATGAAGGCGTGCAGGTCGAAACGCCGCTGCAGCTGGTATTCGCCAGCGTCGCCGGCGACACCGACCTGGCCTGGCACCACCGTCACCTGATCGAACTGCGTGCCGGCGCCAGCCTGGGCGTGGTCGAGCACCGCTTCAGCGTGGGTGACTCCGCCCACCTGGACAACACCGTGCTGCATGCCCACGTCGCCCGTGATGCCGTGCTCAAGCACGCCCGCGTGCAGGCCGGCAGCGCGCGCCAGACCAGCTTCCTGCGCACCGACGCGGTGCTGGCCCGCGACGCGCAGTACCACCGCGTCGACCTGGAACTGGGCGCCGCGCTCAGCCGCCATGAACTGAACGTGCGCCTGGAAGGCGACAATGCCCAGCTGACCGCCAACGGCGTGCTGCTTGGCAATGGCCGCCGCCACGTCGAAACCCGCCTGGGCATCGACCACATCGCACGCGATACCGCCTGCGAACTGCTGTGGCGCGGCGTCGCCGCCAACCGCAGCCGCGTGGTGTTCCATGGTGGCATCCAGATCCGCGAAGGCGCCGATGGCACCGACGCGAACCTGTCCAACAAGAACCTGCTGCTGTCGGCCGATGCCGAGATCGACACCCAGCCGACACTGGTGATCGACGCCGATGAAGTGAAGGCCGCGCACGGCGCGACCGTCGGCCAGCTCGATGCCAATGCGCTGTTCTACCTGCGCTCGCGCGGCCTGCCGCAGGCACAGGCGCAGGCACTGCTGAGCGCCGCGTTCTGCCACGAGCCGCTGAAGATCCTGCCCGACGCACTGCGTGCGCAGCTGGCACGTCGCCTGGACAAGGCCCTCGCCGAGGCGGGTGTGGCATGAACCTGTCCACGCCGCGACCGATCGAAGAACGCACCGGCGCCCCCGACTGGGACCGCGTCCGTCTCGACTTCCCGCTGTTGATGCGTGAAGTGCACGGCAAGCCGCTGGTCTATTTCGACAACGCCAACACCGGCCAGAAGCCGGTGCAGGTGATCGGCGCGGTGGACGAGTTCTACCGCCGCTACAACGCCAACGTCAGCCGCGCGGTGCATGCACTGGGCAGCGAAGCCACCGATGCCTACGAAGGCGCACGCAACAAGCTGGCACGCTTCCTCAACGTGCGCCCCAGCGACCTGGTGCTGTGCAGTGGCACCACCTTCGCCATCAACCTGGTGGCCTATTCGTGGGCGCTGCCGCGGCTGAAGGCCGGTGACGTGATCCTGATCACGCGCATGGAGCACCACGCCAACATCGTGCCGTGGCAGCTGGTCGCGCAGCGTACCGGCGCCACCATCCGCGTGGCCGAGATCACCCCCGATGGCGCGCTGGACCTGGATGCGCTGCGCGCGGCGATGACCCCGGAGGTCAAGCTGCTGGCGGTCACCCACGTCTCGAACGTGCTGGGCACGGTCAACCCGGTGCGCGAGATCTGCCGCGAAGCGCGCAAGCGCGGCATCATCACCGTGGTCGATGGCTCGCAGGCGGTACCGCACCGCAAGGTCGATGTCGCCGCGATCGGCTGCGATTTCTACGCCATTACCGGCCACAAGATGTGCGGCCCGACCGGCACCGGCGCACTGTGGGCGCGCCGCGAGCACCTGGACGCGATGCCGCCGTTCCTCGGCGGCGGCGAGATGATCAAGGAAGTCAGCTTCGACGGCACCGTGTTCAACGATGCCCCGCACAAGTTCGAAGCCGGCACCCCGAACATCGCCGGTTTCATCGGCCTGGGCGTGGCTGCCGACTACTTGCAGCAGCTTGGCCAGGAGAACGTGGAAGCACGCGAAGCCGAACTGCTGGCGCACTTCACCGAAGAGCTGCGCCGCGTTGACGGCCTGCGCATCATCGGCGAAGCGCCGGAGAAGGCCGCGGTGGTCTCGTTCCTGATCGATGGCGCGCATGCCCACGATCTGGCCACCCTTCTGGATCTGGAAGGCGTGGCCGTGCGCTCGGGCCAGCACTGCGCGCATCCGCTGCTGCAGTACTTTGGCGTTGCCGCGACCTGCCGTGCCTCGCTGGCGTTCTACAACACGCACGCCGAGATCGAGCGTTTCATGACCGCGCTGACCAAGGTGCGCAAGCTGCTGGGCTGAGCATTCGCCAGAATCGGGGAAGTATGAGAACGCCGCAGGAAACTGCGGCGTTTTTTTATTGCGCGCTGGACGCAAGCAAGCAGAGGCGTGACCGGGAAACACCGAGTGATGCCAGGAACGGGCAATCTCACCGTAACGCCGATCCATCCACCATCAACGACCTTGAGGCACCGTCCCCTACATGCCAACAAGCATGGATACCCCGGAGGCAATCAAGAAGACGTACATCATCACGACGCCCCTCAACACCCATCGTTCCCCCTGATGGAGCGTCTGCCCTTTGGAAGTAAGGGCAAGCACTGCAATACCGCGCAAGCACCTAAGCCACCAATCAACCTTGATGATTCCGACTGCAGCGAGTACTTCCGGCCGTTCACGCTCGATTTTAAGCAACATCCTGTGAGCCGCAAATGCGTTTATCCACATGGCACCTAGAATAATGGAAGCCAAAATGGGGAAGCTTTCAACAAACCCTGGCACTCAGCTCCTCCTTTTGAGGCTACTCCATCACATAGCACCTGCACACCCAATCTTCTACGCAACAATCAGCTATGGAGTCGATGCGTTCAAGGGCGCAAGAAGCCCCTTGACGTACCCACCGAGGCCAACAACGTCCTCAACTGTACCAATCAGGTCCCGTCGCATCATCTTCTCGACATGCTCTACACCACCAAGTCGCGCGACAACATCCGCAAGGAAAGTGACATCTCCCGCAAACAACGTCACGTCCTGATCCAGCTTTACAACCCAGCGACTATTACGCGAGAACAAAAAATGATCACGCATGAAGTTCCCATCTGCCAGCCAGTAGGAGCGCAGGCCATCCAGACCTCGCTCAATTTCCACGCCTCCCCGTCGGAGCACTCTGAACATCGAACCGCGCACATCGCGATATCTGCAAAGTGCTCCGAAAGTACTTTCAGCCACGCCACCCAAACATCATTCGGAGCAAAATCCTCATACAGGTTGCGATCAAACGCCATCCCCGCCCAGTCTTCCCGGAGAAGAGGGAGATCCGGAGGGGTAGCATCCGAGAGGGATGCCGCAATGAAGTCTGGCAAGCAACATTTATTGTTCATGGCTTCTCTGACTGCACTCAAGCCCACTCATCAATACTCTGCCTAACGGCCAACACCTGTGCTTCGGCATAGCGGGGATCGCAAATACGGATATCGGCGTCATCAAGATAGTGCCATATCACGTGAGGAACCCCGATTTCATACGAAATTGACCGAAGCACGTCCTTGATAAATTCCGCCCTCTGGTACCAGCCAGACGCCTGTTCCACGGAAGCAGGCTCGGATTCCAACAGTCTCCGCAGACAGGCTAAAACGAGATCCTTTTCATCGATAGCGCCCAATGCGAAACCTCATATTCTTCAACCAAGGGGAAATTCCCCCAAAGCCTATCGGCGTGATCGATCAGTTCGCAATGACACACCAGTTGGGCAACCCTACCCCGCAAGGCGCAATCCCGACCCGTTCATACCGCAACCCAGGCGCCATACAGGCCACCAGCACCACTATCGCAAGCACCACTCGAATCAACAACAAAGAGAGCCCATTCATGGCTTAGTCCCAGCTCGGCATACTCTGGGCGACAGGATGGTTGCTCGACCACGGCAAGCAATCTCCTGCATTGCAGGCACGCGCGCGATACTCATGCGCGCAATAGGTCCCGCCACTCGACTGCACATAAGCATTGCGGCGAAAAAATGCCGATGGCGCCGTCTCCCGTTGCAGCTGGCGCTTCAGCAGCCTGCCAGATAGCTACGCTAAAGAAGAGGCCCCATTCGGCGGACGTATCGTGTCTGCACAAGACTGCTACGAACTCTTCCCGCGTAGCAAGCCAACGAAAAGAGGTATGTAACCCACCGTGAACGCCGCCAGAAGTATGAGCGCCCATTCAATGAATGAAATCCCTGTATGCCCGTACACGAGACGCAACAATCCATAGCTTGCGATCGTGAAAACAGCAGCTTTCGCGTAATACAGGGCGACGCCCTTCAGGATCAATTTGGCCTTCATATCCTACTTCAACTTATCGTTCACAAGTGGTTCCAGATCGCCTGATGAACTGACCGCCGTACCGACGGCATTGGCCGCTGTCTGGGTGGGATTGGAGTATTTAAACCCAGGAGTGGCTTCCTTTATACCCTGCATCAGATTTCCTGTCGCAGCTCGCTCAGTCTGTGTCATCCCAGCACTCGCACTTCTAGCGGCTACGCCAGGCGCAGCAGAAACAGCTGCCCCTAAGCCAGCCGTTCCTCCGCTCAAGGCTGCGCCCTTCGCAACCTCGGATACAGAAGCGGTCTTGCCTTCAAGTTGTGCATTTGCTTGGACTGAAACTGCGCCGACGGCTGCATTTCCAACCACGTTTGCAGCAATGGTTCCACCGGCAGTGGCAGCAGTGCCTGCAACGGCACTTACTCCACCACTTAGCGCGCCAGCCGCTGTTGCGACAGCAACTTACCCCCATTTTACTTGGGAGAATCTTTCGCCCATCGACCCTTCAGCCATAGCCATCTGAACACCGATGTTCACAACTGCGCCTATTGGCGCGCCCCACAAGCACTGGGGGCAGCGCCCATCCGGATCTTTGAACTTGTACGGGCTGTTGTAAGCATAGGCGTAGCGGTTTAGATGGCGCATATCGCCCCCTTCAGCCGTTACCGGATCAACACTCAGGAAAGCCCCTAACGCCGGATCCATGTACCGCTGCTGCATGTAACTCAGCCCGGTCCCGGAGTCCGTCACATGCCCCGTATACCCCGGCCCATCCTTCAACGGCCGATTCACCACCGCCCCATACGGTTCATACACCGTACGCTCGATGACGTTTCCGCTGGCATCGGTGATCGTCACCGGTGAACCCAGTGCATCAGTGTGGATGTACTCGACCACTTCCTGGGCAACTGCAGGCGCGACACAGGCTGCCAGCACCACCACCGCGAGTACCGCCCGAATCAACAGCGAACAGAGTCCATTCATGGCCTAGTCCCAATTCAATACGCCGCGGGTGACGGGGAAGTCTGCGGACCATGCCGAACAGCCGCCGGCGTTGCAGGCCCTGACAATGTAGAGACTGGCGCAGTACGTCCCGCCGTTCGACTGCACGTAGGTACTGGGGCCGGTGTACAGGCGCCGTCCAGCTCCGGAAGGCTCAAGCTGATATTCCGTTGCCCCCGGAACCGCGCGCCAGCCGACGCTACACTGCACCTGATAGGGCGCCTTGCGCGTGCTGAGCCACTCCGCTACGTAGATCTGAGTGGCTGCGGGAGGAAGCACGACGGAGACACTGGCGATACCCGAGTAAGGGCTGCACCCCGCGAAATTGCATGCCCTCGCCCGGTAGGCATAGCTGCCATTACCACGGCTGGCACCCAAGCTGTTCCCACCGCCGTTATGCACCACCGTCCAGCCACCACCGTTGACACTCTCCTCCAGCACAAAGCTCTCGCTGTTGGCCGGCACCAACCACCTCAGGCTGTACTGCGACACGTTCACCAGGCCCGGAGCGCTGATCACCGGCTCGATCGTCGGTGGAGCGACTCTATTCTCGCCCCCCCAGTACGAATGAACTTCTTCTGGTTACGTCGAATTGAACAGATGAAGTTGGGATCAGTACTGCTTCAGCAACGCGCTCCCCATTCAAGTGATTTGAGATAGCCTCTTCGGGGAACGCACCTTGGCCTAGTAGGTAGACGTGATAGTAATCTTCGTAATCATCAAGGCTCTCATTGAACTCGCAGTCGAGTACCCATACTCGACCGAACTCATCCATTGCCACCATTAGTCGCGGGATGTCATAAAAGTCCCGATACTCACACACAGTGAACTTACCTTGTGGAATATTCATTTTATGCGATCTATCTTTGGAACAGGATTTGACTGAGGGGGACTGAAACTACTTGGCGCGCCACGGCCCTCCGCAACATTCACGTGTTGGAAGTTAACATTTCCAGCGCGAGTAGGCTCAGGCGCGACGTCCACCTTTCCTCCACCCGATCGAATCTCCCCTGCGGTGGAGGTTCGAATGGTCCCGTGCGGAACTCCAGCCCCTGCTTCTTGAACGGAGCGTCCTTGAGAAGCAGAGAAGGCGCTTCCTTGCGCAGGCATCTCGCCAGCCCCACCTCGCACAATCACATTGGCATTGGGCACATCTCCGGGAGCATGCGGATCCCCCTTTGGCGATGCTCCCGCTCCTTCCGAACTTTGATTTCTGTTTTGCGCAGTTAATGACCTTGCGATAGCAATAACCGACCTAACAACTGGCGCAGCCGGTAGGGCTGCCACAGCTATTGCTGAGGCCGGCTCTACCATTGGACTATAAACATCCGTTTTACCGGCAGCGGCATCACGTGCGAATTGATCACTGTGTCGATCACACGCTCCGCATCGCCCGTCCGGATCACTAAATTTGTACGGATTATTGTAGGCATACGCGTAGGGAGTGAAGTGCCGCATGTCCCCTTTGCTATAGATGGTCACTGGATCAACACTCAGGAAAGCCCCCAACGCCGGATCCATGTACCGCTGCTGCATGTAACTCAACCCGGTCCCCGAGTCCGTCACATGCCCCGTATATCCCGGCCCATCCTTTAACGGCCGGTTGACCACCGCCCCATACGGCTCATACACCGTACGCTCGATGACGTTCCCGCTGGCATCGGTGATCGCCACCGGTGAACCCAGTGCATCAGTGTGGATGTACTCGACCACTTCCTGGGCAACCGCCGGCGCCACACAGGCTGCCAGCACCACCACCGCGAGTACCGCCCGAATCAACAGCGAAGAGAGTCCGTTCATGGCTTAGTCCCAGCTCAGTACGCCGCGGGTGACCGGCCGTTCGGCCGACCACGGTGAGCAACCACCTGCATTGCAGGCACGTACGCGATATTCTCCAGCGCAGTAGGCATTGCCGTTGGCGCTCACATAGGTATTGGGGCCGGTATACAGACGTTTGCCACCGCCGCCACTCTCAAGTTGATACTCGGTAGCATCGGGCACTTGGCTCCAGCCCACCTCACACTGGATCTGATAGGGCGCCTTGCGCGTACTGAGCCAATTGGCCACATTGAAGTAGGGTGTCCCTGGCGGAAGTGCGACCACAACCGTCGCAATGCCCGAGTACGGACTGCACCCCGCGAAATTGCACGCCCTCACGCGATAGGCGTAGCTGCCTTTGCCACGACTGGCACCAAAGCTGTTCCCGCCGCCGTTATGCACCACCGTCCAGCCACCACCGTTGGCACTCTCCTCCAGCACGAAGCTCTCGCTGTTGGCCGGCACCGACCAGCTCAGGCTGTACTGCGGCACGTTCACCAGGCCCGGCGCGCTGATCACCGGCTCGATCGTCGGCGGCCCGATCACCGCTACCGTCGACGTGGCCGACCACGGCCCGCAGCCTGCGCCATTGCAGGCGGCAACCCGATAACCATAGCTGCCCACACCACGCACAGCGGTGGCATAGGAACCCGCGTTGCCGTCGAACAGCGTGACCCATCCGCCACCATTGCTGCTCTCCTGCAGGGTGTAACGCGTGGCACCAGCCACCCCGTTCCAGCCAATACCAATACTGCCCGGCGCAGCGCGTGCCGGCGCAGAGAGTCCGGGCGCAGTGGCAGGCGGATATACGACCGTCACCGCAGCCGTGGCGCTGTATCCCGTGCACCCCACCGGGTTACATGCGCGAACCCGGTAGTTGTAGCTTCCCGCTGCCTTGCCACTGAAGGCCTTGGACTGACCGATGGCGTTATGCACCTGGACCCAGGCGCCACCATTGGCGCTTTCCTCCAGCTCATAGCGCTCGGCACCGGAAGCCACGGTCCAAGCCACGCTGTAACTGCCATTGAAGGCCGTGGCAGGCACGTTCAAGGTCGGCACGGTGGATGGCGCCAGTGCCACGGCCACTGACGCGACATTGCTCCATCCGCCACACACCGCACGACAGCCGCGCACGCGGAACTGATAGGTCCCCGTGACCAGGCCTGTGCTGGTGAACGATTGCGCCGCGCCATCGAAGACCGTGCTCCAGGTGCCCGCAAGGGCACGCTGCAACTCATAGCGGTTGGCACCGCCGGCCGGGCTCCAGGTCAGGTTCACGCTGCCCTGGGTGATGTAGCCCGGCGCACTCAGCGCGGGAACGCTGGGTGCCGCTTCGCCATGCACCTGGGAAACCAAACTGCCTGACAGGTAGAGATAGTCGGTCTGCTTGCCGGTACGTTCGTTGCGCTGGAATCGCAGCACGCCGCCGTTGTCGTAGAACGAGTAGATTGCCCCCTTGCCACTGGCGCTGGCCTTCACCCGACGACCGTGGGCGTCGTACTCGTAGCTCTCTGCTGTTCCGGCCGTGCGCAGCCGGTTGCCGTAGTCAAACGCGAAAGCCTGACCATTACGTACCGAAAGATTGCCCTGCACGTCATAGCCAAGACCGGTCACGGTTGCGCCGGTTCCGGTTTCAATCACGTTGACCAGTCGATTGGTCGGATCGAAGTAGTGCGTACGATCGCGGCTGCCGACCTTGGCACGGCGCAGGTTGTCCAACGCGTCATACTCATACAAGGCGTTGCCGAAGCCCGGCGCAGTGACCGTCCGCAACCGGTCCAGGCCGTCATAGGTCATGTCCCGGTTGCCGGGCGCCCCGGGCAGACCATCGGAAATGGCCATCACGTTGCCACCAGCATCGTAGTCATAGCTGTCATCCAGCACTGCGGCCGCTGCAGTGGCATCGCGGCTGCGGTCGGGCAGCCCGCGGGCATTCTGGGTCAACGTGTGCACGATTCCGTTGCCATATACGAAGCGGGCCAACGCGCCGTTGGCAAAGTAACTGGCCTCCTTCGCATAGCCGCCGACCGTCGTCGCCCGACCCAGTGCGTCCGGCGCATAGCTGACGACACGCCCACCCGGATAGGTATTGCTGGCCAGCGTGCCGTTGGCATCGTAGCCATATACCAGGCTCAGGCTTCCCAGATCCGGATGCTGCAGGGTTTCGCCGCTGAGCAGGCGGCGGCGGTTGTACTGGTAGCGGTTGACGACCATCGGCCGGGCCGGATCGTTCTGCGTGCTGATCTCGGCCGGCAGACCATCAGGCGCGTAGGACCAGTTCTGATTTCCGCGCCCATCCGGGAAGATCAGGGACGACAAGCGGTTGGCGGCGTCGTAACTACGCTTCACCGCACGTCCGCTGGCCAGGGCTTCACTTCGGTTGCAGTCGGTGGTGCTGGTCAAACCCGTGCCGGCCGCCGACCACAGCACGTTGCCTGCCGCGTCGTAGTCCTGCACGGTCGCACCGGTTTCCGGCTCGATGGTCTTGCACAGCTGCTGGTAGCCGTCATAGACGTAGCGGCGGGTCAGCGACTGGCTGCCGTCTGCATTGCGGCGGGTGATCGCCAGCGGCTTGCCCAGCGTGTCGCGCTGGATCTCGGTCACCACGCCTTCCGGGTGCTGCAGCGTCAGCGGCATCTCGTAGCTGGGCTGGTCGTAGGCAAGGTGACGAGTGGTCGTGGCCTGGCCGCGGGGGGTGGTCACCTTCACCGACAGGTTGCCCACGTACTCGGTGCGGGTAACCAGTGCCCCCAACTCGGACGATTGACTGACCACGGTGGGGCGGCCCAACGCGTCGTACTGCGTCGTGGTGCCAGTCAGGGTGGCATTGATATCGGAGAGCTGCCGCGTGGGATACGAGGCAAACACGGTCTTGCCGCTGGTGTCGTAGCGGGTCACCACGGCACTGTCCAGCACATTGTTGGCGTTTTCGGTCACCAGCACCGGGCGGAACATCGCATCCAGGTAGGTATCCGTGCGCCGTCCGCCCTGCGTGCGGGAGTGCTTCCACGCACCGGCGGGCACCCCCAACTGCGCGCCACCCAGTCGCTGCAGGTCCATGGTTACGCCATTCCAGTTCACGCTGTCGCCGCCGGGGAACTGCTGGCTGCGCAGCCTGCCCATGCTGTCGTAGCTGAAGCTGGTGGTTGCGCCGGTTTCGTCGGTCAGCGAGGTGATCCAACCGTTGTCGTCCACGGCAACCGTGCGCACCGCACCATTGGGCGCTTCGGGCGTGGCCGGCATGCGGAGCTGCTGCGGAACACCACGCTTCCATCCCGACAGATGGCTGGTATTTCCACGGCCATCGGCCACCGAGGCAACCGTGCCATCGGCTGCATAGGTCACCTGCTGCGCCAGGCGGCCAAATGCGTAGGCGCGCAGTGGCAGTGCTTTGGCCGTATCGAATTCGGTGCGGGACTGTTCGATGCCATTGAGCACACTGCGGGCTGTCTGGCCGTTCACCCATAGCGCGGGATTGTCGTAGTAGCTGGTGCTGCTGGTGCGACTCTGGCCTGCGGAATTCGCTTCAACGACGGTGACTTCGCGCGCAAATGCATCAAAGGCCTGCACGGTGCGGGTGAACTGCACGCCATCCTGATTCACAACCGTGCTCTGCACTGGGCGATTCAGATGCTCTCCCAGTTCCCTGGCCCCGTACTTGAGATTCCGGCCCGCCTCGCGCGGGAACGGCGCACTGGCAAGTTGCGCGTCCGGGTAGTAGTTGCTGCGCTCGATGCGAACCACCGCGCCACCAGAGCTGGTAGTCGTGGACAGCAATAGACCGTCGTTGTAGCCGACTTCCTTACCGAATTCGTAGGTCCGAATAACCCCATCGGGTAGGGTTTCAATCGTTATCTTGGGCTCTGCCTGCCCCACCGGAATCATCGGCCACCCGGCCTGGTCGACTCTCCTGTCGTACTGCCACCCCAAATTGGTGTACTGATAGCTCCACTGCGTGGTGGGCATCCCCGGGCCGCTTATCCGCTTTGCCACCAAAGACATCGCGTCCCGATAGAGGGGCGTGAGATTCCATCCGTCGGCCAGCAACTGATCGTCGCCGGAGGTCTGGCAGTTGAACGGAACATTCTTGCGCCCGTGTCGGAACGGTCGAAACACAAAAGTACCGAGTGCGCCAGAGGGATGTGTGACAGTAGCCGTGACCTCGGTCTGCACAATCTTGTTCGTCTTCGCGCACAGCCCAGCGAAGTCCATGTAGGCTGAAGGGTCCTGCCCGGTGTATTCGGGGTACTTCTTCGTCACGTGGACCGGAGGCAGGTCGTAACGCCAGGCGGTGCCATCCGGCAGCGTCACCGACTGCAACACACCGGCCGGAGTGTAGCCATAGGTCCAGGTGCGGCCCGCTGCTGTTGCGGTTGCGATGCGGCCCAGGGAGTCATAGGCAAGGCTGATGCTGCGCCCATCGTTGGCAACGATTCGATCCAGCCGCCCGCCACTCCATTCGTAGCGGACCCAGTTGCCGAAACGATCGACAACCTGGGATGGATAGAGGAAGACCTTTTTCCGTTTCAGCGTGGCATGGGTGATGGTGTCGTAGGGCTGGAGAACGGCAGACTCGTTCTCGCGCGCCACCATCCAGTCGAAGTAGTACTTGGTTCCGTCTGGCGCGTGGCCCAGGAAACCTTCGCCCGGCTGGCCGCTCTTGAGCGCACTGAGGCATGAGAAGAACCATCCCCCTTTTGTGTTCCAAGGCGTTGGCGTGCCAATCTGGGGCGTTGGCTGGCGTGCGTCCCCGCTGCCCGCCAGGACGGTTTCACCGCCTCCGCCCGGCAATGAAAGCCTCACCCCATCCCAATAGGTGTGGGGAGAAAAATTGATGGTCTGGGTATGCTTGTAATTCCAGACATCCAGCGACGGGGGTGCGGTAACTGTCGAGCAACGGGCGCTTGGCATCCAATGCCCGCCGATCGCGGTTTCGGGCTGGTCTCCGTATGTGCCTGAAAGCGACGGAATGTCGAGATCCCAGTTTCCATATTCCTTGTCATTTGCACCGCCGCTGACATCCCCGTAGCTGCGGCTGAGTGAAACCGCGAGCCCGCCATTGCCTGGAATCGAAATATCCGTGGCCTTGAAGCTGATCGAGCCGTCATAGAGGTTGACCTGCTCGCCGAAGATCTCGCCCTTCAGCGGTTCGACAAGGTCCCCGTACTTCAGTCGCTTGTCGTACTCCTGGCGCCAGGTGGGAACGATCTGGGCTGAAACGCCGACCGGTGCCAGCACACACAGGGCAATGAAACCGAGAAACAGACCCTTGGCAGCCGTTGCGGCGCGCGGATGAGAAATGAGGCGAGACTGCATGAAGATCCTCCCTGGATCGACTTCCCTGTGTGCCCCACCCGCGCCGAACGGCAGTTGGCCTTCGACCAGGCGGCACCCACTCCGGCAGACAGCCACGCGTTGCTTCACGGTGGGCGGGTGCTGACCATGGATATGAACGAATAATGAATACAGCGTCAACCCTGCGTATTGGCCACACTCGGCAAAGTTGGCCCAAGCGGTAGCCTCCCGCGCCCTTCCCCGCTCCACCTAGAATGTGCCCATGAGCACCCTGACCTTCCGCGCCGCCACGCCGGCCGACATCCCCGCCCTGATCGCCCTGGTCACCTCGGCCTACCGTGGTGACGCCAGCCGCGTTGGCTGGACCACCGAAGCCGACCTGCTGGACGGCGCCCGCATCGATGCCGAGGGCATCCAGGCCGACCTGGACCGCCCGCGCTCCACCATCCTGCTGGCCGAACGCGACGGCCAGCTGGTGGCCTGCGCCCACGTCGCCGATGTCGACGGCAAGGGCTACTTCGGCATGTTCTCGGTCGACCCGGCCCAGCAGGGTGGCGGCGTCGGCAAGCAGCTGATGGACGCCGCCGAAGCGCACGCCGCACGCGAATGGAAGGTGCCGGTGATGCAGATGACGGTGATCGACGTGCGCGACGAGCTGATCGCCTTCTACGAGCGCCGCGGCTATCTGCGCACCGGCATCAAGAAGCCGTTCCCGTACGGCGACGAGCGTTTCGGCATTCCCAAGCGCGACGACCTGCGCTTCGAGATCCTGGAAAAGCCGCTGGCCGGAGCCGCCGCGTGAGCGATACCTGGACCTTCGTCTGTGCCGGCACCGAGCTGCTGCCGGGTGAAATGAAGAGCGTGTTCGACGAAGTGACCGGCACGCCGATCGTGGTGTTCAACCTCGACGGTGAGTTGTACGCGCTGGAAGACCAGTGCACACATGAAGAGTTCGAGCTGTCCTCGGGCGAGTTCAACACCACCGAGGGCAGCGTGGAGTGCGTGCTGCACGGCGCGCGCTTCGACGTGCGTGACGGCCGCGCCCTGTGTGCCCCGGCCTACAGCCCTGTGCCCAAGTTTCCGGTGAAGCGCGAGCACGACGCTGTCTGGACCCGCGACGACCGGGACTGAGGCGGTGCGCGGCCCGGAGAGACCCCCCAAAGGGCGCCCCGCGGGAGAGCATCCACCCATGGGGTGGATCTACTGGAAGGCCATGAGGGCGCCCCCAGGCCGCTCCGGGGCAGCCCCAGCGGCCCGTCACGCCCCGCAGATGCGAATCATTATCGTTGATGTTATTCTACGTAACATCTTCGTAACGACTCCGCGCCCGCGCCATGGCTTCGCCCGCGCCCACCGCCACGCTGTGCCAGCTTGCCCGTCAAGGGTGGCCGCTGCTCGTGGCCGTGCTGCTGACGCTGGTGTTGGGCTGGTCTGCGTTGCATGAAGGCAGGCACACGGCGACCGCCGATGCGCCGACTCTGTATGCTCATGATGTGTCGCCCGCGTCCCCGCCACACGTGCTGCCGCACGAACAGGCGATGCACCCCGCTGAATCCGAACCCGATGGCAGTCGCGGCGACAAACCTCGTGCCCTGCGGCGACTCTGCCTGCAGCACCCTGACAATGCACCTGCAGACGCTCCGGCGCCGGTGACACCGACCCCTCCGGTGCTCGCACCGGGCCGGCGCCAGCCCCCATCCCACGCACCGCCCGCGCTGCTGGCCTGACGCTCTGCTGCGCCATGCGCAGCCGCATCCGCACGTCCCCCCTCGTTCTACGTACTGCTGCCGCGCGGCCCGCGCCGGCCGCCTCTCCCTGTTCCCCTTCTGCAGACGCCCATGAACCCGATCAAGAGCCGCAAGCACGCTTCGCCGCTTCGTACCCTGCCGCTGGCCACCGCCAGTCTTGCCGCCGGCCTCGGCCTGGCCACCCTGCCCGCGCTGGCCCACGCTGAAGCCACCGACAACGCCCGCACGCTGGACAAGATCGACGTGCACGCCACCCGGGGCTACAAAGCCGACAAGGTGGCCTCGCCGAAGTTCACCCAGCGCCTGCAGGACACGCCGCAAACCATCCAAGTGATTACCAGCGACCTGTTCAACCAGCAGGGTGCCACCACGCTGACCGAGGCGCTGCGCAACAGCCCGGGCGTGGGCACCTTCTATGCCGGCGAGAACGGCAACACGACCACCGGCGATGCGCTGTTCATGCGCGGCTTCGACACCTCCAACAGCTTGTATGTGGACGGTGTGCGCGACCTGGGCTCGATCTCGCGCGATGTATTCAACATCGAACAGGTGGAAGTGACCAAGGGGCCGGCCGGCACCGACAATGGCCGTTCGGCGCCGACCGGCGCGATCAACCTTGTCAGCAAGCAGGCCAACCTGCAGGACGCGACGTCGGCCAGCATTTCGCTGGGCAGCGACCAGCAGCGCCGCGCCACCGCCGACTGGAACCAGTCGCTGGGCACCACCAGCGCGCTGCGCATCAACGGCATGTGGCAGGACAGCGACCAGCCCGGCCGCGACCACGTGCAGAACAAGCGCTGGGGCATCGCACCGTCGCTGGCCTTCGGCCTGGGCACTGCCACGCGCTACTACCTCAACCTGCTGTACGTGAAGCAGGACAACGTGCCCGATGGTGGCGTGCCCACCCTGGGCCTGCCGGGCTGGACGCCGCAGCCGACGCTGGAAGCGCTGGCCGGGCACCCGGTCGATCCGGAGAACTTCTACGGCACCCGCGCCGACCACGATGACGTGACCGCGAAGATGGCCACGTTCCGTTTCGAGCACGACTTCAACGACAGCGTGCGCCTGACCAACACCGCCCGCTGGGGTCGCACCGAACAGGATTACCTGCTCACCGCCTTCATGGGCACCGGCGTGCGCGGCGCAGGCGGCCGCCCGACCGGCAACATCACCTATGCCAACCCGGCCGACCTTTCCAGCTACGCCATCGCGCGCAGCCTGCCGACCTTCAAGGACCAGCGCAACACGATCCTCACCGATCAGCTGAACCTGCGCGCCGACTTCGCCACCGGCGCGGTCGGGCACGCATTGAGCGCTGGCCTGGAATTCACCCGTGAAGAACTGGACAGCTACGGCCAGGCCGCCGCTGCCGGCACCAGCTGGCCCGCTGCGAACCTGTACAACCCGGACTGGAACGTCAGCGGCCTGAACTGGGCGCACAACGGCGCCGATGCACATGGCAAGACCACCACCTCCTCGGTGTACCTGTTCGATACCCTGTCCTTCGGCGAAAGCTTCCTGTTGACCGCTGGCGTGCGTGCAGACCACTACAAGACCGAGTACGCCAGCGCGTCGGTGTGTGGTGGCCGCGGCGGCCCGGCGTGTGGCAGCAATCCTGCCGGCACGGTGCTGCGCAACCCGACGCTGGACGCGTCCGATACGCTGCTGAACTGGAAGCTCGGCGCCCTCTACAAGGTCGGCGATGCCGTCAGCGTCTACGCCAACTACGCCATCTCGCAACAACCCCCGGGTGGTGCCAACTTCCAGCTGAGCAGCTCGGCCAGCAGTGCCGACAACCCCAAGCTGGACCCGCAGAAGGCCAAGACCTTCGAAGTGGGCAGCAAGTGGGCGTTCCTGGATGACGCCCTGGCAGTGAACCTTGCGTTGTTCCAGACGGACGTGGACAACGAGATCAACACCACCGTGCTCGACGATGCCGGCAACCCGACCCAGACCGGCAGCAAGCGGGTCAAGGGCGTGGAGCTCTCCGCAGTCGGCCGCCTGACCGACAACTGGTCGGTCAGCGCCGGATACAGCCACCTGGACACCGACGTAAGGGAAGGCGCGAAGGTGGCCGCCGATGGCACCACCAACCTGACCTATACCCCGGACGACACATTCACCGGCTGGACCAGCTACACCCTGCCCTACGGCATCACCGTGGGCGGCGGCGTACGCTATGCCGCCGGCATGCACCGCGGCACCGACGGCGCGGTGGGCACCCCGTCGTTCACCAAGTCCTACGTGGTGTATGACGCGGTCGTGTCCTGGGCAATCAATGAGACGATCTCGCTGCGCTTGAACGGCTACAACCTGTTCGACAAGCAGTACGTGGCCAGCATCAACAAGAGCGGCTACCGTTACACCCCGGGTGCCCCGCGCACCTTCCTGCTCAGCGCGGACATCCGCTTCTGATGCAGCACGCGGGGGAGCCCACTCCCCCGCGCCCCCAAAGGAACCGCCATGCTGCTGCACATTCCCGACGTGCTTTCACCCCAGGACGTGGCGCAGGCACGCAGGCGACTCGACGCTGCAGACTGGACCGACGGTCGCGAGACCGTCGGTGCACAGGGCGCGATGGTCAAGCACAATCTGCAGCTACCCGATGCATCTCCCCTGAAGGCGGAGCTGGGCAGGGACCTACTGGCCGCGCTGAGCCGCAGCCCCTTGTTCTTTGCTGCCGCGCTGCCCCTGAAGATCCTGCCGCCGCGCTTCAACCGCTACAGCGGTGGCGGCACCTATGGCTTCCACGTCGATGGCGCGGTGATGAACCTGGCCAACGGCGAACAGCTGCGCTCGGACATCTCCTGCACCCTGTTCCTGTCCGATCCGGACGAATACGAAGGCGGCGAGCTGATCATCAGCGATACCTACGGCGAGCACGAAGTGAAGCTGCCCGCTGGCGACCTGATCGTCTACCCGTCCAGCAGCCTGCACCAGGTGCGGCCGGTCACCCGCGGTGCGCGCGTGGCCTCGTTCTTCTGGGTACAGAGCATGATCCGCGACGATGTGCAGCGCCGCCTGCTGTGGGAAATGGATGGCTCGATCGAGCGCCTGCGGCAGACCGGCGGTGACGCCGAGGCGGTGCTGCAGCTGACCGGCGTGTACCACAACCTGCTGCGACGCTGGAGCGAAGTCTGAGCCACATCCGGCCGACCCGCGACAATTTGGCAATCATTCTCATTTGCAACAGCTAACAGCTCTCATTACAATCACGCCCCGTTGATGCCGGCCGCTGCCGGCAGACCCCTGGGGACCCCTGCTTGCTGCGCCCGCTTCGCCCTCGCCCACTCATCCATCGAAAGATGGGCACCGCCATGCGCGGTCAGCGTCCTGCGCTGGCCAGCCTGCTGGCGTGGGTGGCGATGCTGGCTTTGCTGCTGGGCACCCTGCCGCTGCTGCCACACGGCCAGGCCGGAATGGCCGTGCAGATGCCGCTGGAAGAGCGCGGTGGCGAAGCGTCCCCGCAGGAAGAAGCACTGGCCAAACTGCGCCGCTGTGCTGCCGCCCCGGTGAAATCGGCCGAGAAGGCGCGCCCGCCGCTGCTGCTGGCCAGCCAATGGCTGCGCACCGAGCTTGAACTCGTACCCGCCACGCCGGCCATGCCCGGCGTGCGCCCGGACTGGCCGCTGGCCGCTCCGGACACGCCCTGGGCCGACGCGCCCGGGCGCCGCCAGCAACGCGGCCAGGCGCCGCCGCTCGCCTGATTCACGCCCCCGCGTGACCGCCTGCGCGGTCGTGCCCGCACGCCGCTGCCTGCTTCATCCCTGCCGCCCCTGACCGGGCCTCCCCGTGCATGCCGCGCCGTTCGCGCCTGGCATTGCACCACCCTGCATCCTTCGAGGTTACTGCCATGGCCCAGCGCCATCGTGTCCGTTCGTCCCTGTCCCGTACCCTGCTGACCAGCGCCGTGCTGGCAGCCATGACCGCTCCTGCCTTCGCCCACGGTGACGCTTCCGGCGCGCCACAGACGCTGGACAAGGTGGTGGTCACCGCCTCCGGCTTTGAGCAGAAGGTGGTCGATGCACCCGCCAGCATCAGCGTGGTCAGCCGCGAAGAACTCAGCAAGCGCCCGTACACCAATCTGGTCGACGCGCTGCGCGACGTTGAAGGCATCGACGTCGGCCTGGAAGCCAGCGACAAGAACGGCCGTGCCACCATCTCGATGCGCGGCCTGCCCTCCGAGTACACCCTGGTGCTGATCGACGGCCGCCGCCAGAGCAATGTCGGCCAGCTGTATCCGAACAACTTCGGCGGTGGCCAGTTCGCCTACCTGCCGCCGCTGGATGCCATCGAGCGCATTGAAGTGGTGCGCGGCCCGATGTCCACGCTGTACGGCTCGGATGCAATGGGCGGCGTGATCAACATCATCACCCGTCGCAACCAGGACAGCTGGCACGGCGCGCTCACCCAGGGCTTCACCGTGCAGCAGGACGATCAGTTCGGCGATGCACGCACCACCGACGTCTACCTCAGCGGCCCGCTGGTCAAGGACCGCCTGAGCCTGGCAGTACGCGGCAGCTACTACGACGCCAGGGCCTCCAATCCGGAGTGGGATGCACTGACCCTGCCAGACGGCAGCCTGTGGGAGCGCAGCATCGGCTTCGGTGGCGGCGGCAAGTCGGTGGCCAACACCAACTGGAACACCGGTGTGCGGCTGAACTTCCACGTCAACGATGACCACGAACTGTGGCTGGACTACGACGTGTCGCGGCAGAAGTACGACAACAGCGAGGGCCAGACCGGCACCCTCGACAGCCTGGCCAGCCTGTGGCGCGTCGGCAATGCCGTCATCCCCAACCCGAACGGCAGCGGCACCGTCACCCGCCGCGTGGTGCAGCCGCGCGTGGGCTACACCGCCTACCAGCGATACGAGCGCGACCAGTTTTCGCTGACCCACCAGGGCCGTTACAGCTTCGGTACCTGGCAGACCTCGCTGACCCACAGCAAGAGCAGCAACCTGGGCCGCTCGCTGCCGCTGACCCTGGACGAACGCGCCAACCTGCAGACACTGTGGAACGACGTCTGCCGCCGCACCGGCGGCGCCAACAACTGCGCGGCCGGCCGCGGCAATGCACTGGCCGCCCTCAACCCAAGTGAAATGGCACGCCTGCAGGCATTCCTGCCGCGTCCGCTGCGCACCATGGAGCTGGAAGGCTACGTGCTCGACACCATGCTCGACCTCGACTTCGGCGCGCACAAGCTGACCGTCGGCGGCCAGTACAACGACACCGACATGATCGACGGCGTGTTCGGCATGGATGGCGCCGGCTACCGCAGCAACACCAAGCAGAAGCACCGCATGTGGGCGCTGTTCGCCGAGGACAACTGGTCGCTGACCGACACCCTCACCGCCACCTTCGGCCTGCGCTACGACGACCACAACGTGTTCGGCAGCCATGTCAGCCCGCGCGGCTACCTGGTGTGGAACGCCACTGACGCCTGGACCTTCAAGGGTGGCGTCAGCACCGGCTACAAGACGCCGCGTCCCGACCAGCTGTTCCCGGGCATCACCGGCTTCGGTGGCCAAGGCGTGCTGCCGCTGGTGGGTTCGCCGAACCTGAAGCCTGAAACCAGCACCAACTACGAGCTGGCCGCGTACTACGAAGACCAGCGCTGGGGCTTCAATGTCACCGGCTTCTTCAACAAGTTCGAAGACAAGATCGCCAGCGGCGGCACGTTCCCGAACTGCGAAGTGGCCCGCGCCGGCAGCGGTTATTGCGTGGACATCGGCCCAGGCTGGGCAGCACTGGGCTACAGCACCTTCACCCAGAGCGTGAACATCGACAAGGCCGAGACCCGCGGTGCGGAACTGGCCGGCCACGTCGACCTGCTCGACACCCTGCAGCTGCGCGGCAACTACACCTGGACCAAGAGCGAACAGACCAGCGGCCCCGACAAGGGGCGCCCGATCTCTGGCACCACGCCGGCAAAGCACATGGCCAACGCCAGCCTCAACTGGCAGATCAACGAAGCGATCAGCCTGTCGCTGATCGGCGAAGGCCGCTACGACCGCTATCGCGACACCCTCATCGACAGTGCCGGCGCCCGCCACGTGCGCTATTACGAGGACTACACGATCTTCCATCTCGGTGGCAGCTGGAAGGCCACGCCGTGGCTGACGGTCAACGCACGGGTCAACAACCTGTTCGACAAGGACTTCGTTTCGCAGTCGTGCCTGCTGCTCAATCCCAGCGAGTTCAGCTGCGTGGACGACTACGCGACCAAGGACCAGCGCCGCAGCTACTGGATTTCGTTGAACGCGAAGTTCTGATCTCTGCGCCCTGCCCTGGTGGGTGCCGACCTTGGTCGGCACCGCTCCATCCACGCATGGCGTGGATCTACTGATCTGCGGGATTGCCGGCCAGTCGGTAGTGCCGGCCGCTGGCCGGCAATCCCCCTGGGATACAGAACGACACGCAATTGCGAGCTATTCTCATCAATGATGTAATGGGCAGTCCCCGTCCGCCTCGAACCGTGCCGTGAGCCGTCCTGCCTCTTCCACCGTGCAGCAGCAACAGAACCGTGGCTTCTGGCTGCGGACGCTGCACCAGTGGCACTGGATCAGCTCGGCGGTCTGCCTGATCGGCATGCTGCTGTTTGCGGTGACCGGCCTGACCCTCAACCATGCGGCGAAGATCGAGGCCAAGCCCGAGGTGCAGAACCAGCATCTGGAACTGCCGGCCGCGCTGCTGGGCCAGCTGGGCACGCGCGAGGATGGCAACGCGCCGATCCCGCGCCCGGCCCGGCAATGGCTGGACACGCAGCTGGGCATCGCCATCGGCGGGCGCCCGGCCGAGTGGTCGGCCGAGGAGATCTACCTGTCACTGCCACGCCCGGGTGGCGACGCCTGGCTGAGCATCGATCGCGAGACCGGCGCGGTGGAGTACGAATCAACCTCGCGCGGCGCGGTGTCCTACCTCAACGACCTGCACAAGGGCCGCAACGCGGGCCCAGCGTGGGGCTGGTTCCTGGACCTGTTCGCCGTGGCCTGCCTGGTGTTCTGCATCACCGGCCTGTTCCTGCTTCACCTGCATGCACGGCAGCGGCGCATGACCTGGCCGCTGGTCGGCCTCGGCCTGATGATCCCGCTGCTGATCGCCCTGCTGCTGATCCACTGACTTTCCTTCGTTTCCGGAGCCGCCCCATGCGCGTCACCCTGACCATCGCCCTCAGCGGCCTGCTGGCCACCTCGCCGGCCTATGCCACCACCCTCGACATCAACGTCGAAGTGCCCAAGCTCAACGTGGCCGAGTACCACCGCCCGTACGTGGCGGTGTGGCTGGAAGGCGCCGACCAGAAGGTCGCGGCCAACCTGTCGGTCTGGTACCAGCAGACCAGCAACAGCGAAGGCCACGGCACCAAGTGGCTGCCGGACCTGCGCCAGTGGTGGCGCAAGAGCGGCCGCACCCTGCAGGTGCCGGTGGACGGCGTGACCGGCCCGACCCGCCCGGCCGGCAAGCACGCGCTGTCGTTCAACGACAAGCAGCCGGCGCTGAAGCAGCTGGCTCCGGGCAACTACACCCTGGTGGTGGAAGCGGTGCGCGAAGTCGGCGGCCGCGAGCTGCTGAAGATCCCCTTCACCTGGCCGGCCACCGCCGCGCAGAACGGCAAGGCGCAGGGCGCCACCGAACTGGGCCAGGTCACCCTCGCCGTCAAACCCTGAAAAGGGGACGGAGGGGATTAAGTCGTAATTCCCCTCCTCTCGCCGCACCACCCTGCATCCACCTGGAGTCTTCCGCATGAAGCGCACGCTCGTCCTCGCCGCCGCTCTGGCCGCTGCCCTTCCCTTCTCCGCCCTGGCCCACAAGGCCTGGCTGCTGCCCTCGCAGACCGTGATCGCCGGCAATGCGCCGTGGATCACCGTCGACGGTGCGGTCTCCAACGACCTGTTCTATTTCAACCACGTGCCGCTGCGCCTGGAGTCGCTGGTGATCACCACGCCGGACGGCAGCACCGTGCAGCCGCAGAACGCGTCCACCGGCAAGTACCGCAGCGTGTTCGATGTCGAGCTGAAGCAGCCGGGCACCTACCGCATCGCGTCGGTCAATGACGGCCTGTTCGCCACCTACGAGCAGAACGGCGAGCGCAAGCGCTGGCGCGGCAGCGTGGCTACCTTCGGCGAACTGCCCAAGGATGCGAAGAAGCTGGAAGTGAGCCAGTCGGTCGGCCGCGTGGAGACCTTCGTCACCAACGGCGCCCCGAACGACACCGCGCTGAAGCCGACCAACCGTGGCATCGAGCTGGTCGCCGTCGGCCACCCGAACGATCTGTTCGCCGGCGAGGAAGCCACCTTCCGCGTGCTGATCGACGGCAAGCCGACCGCCGGCCTGGAGTTCGAGATCGTGCGTGGCGCCACCCGCTACCGCAACGCGCAGGACGAGCTGAAGGTCACCAGCGATGCCAAGGGTGAGATCAAGGTGACCTGGCCGGAAGCCGGCATGTACTGGCTGGAGACCGGCACCGAAGACAACAAGACCTCGGTGAAGCAGGCCGCCAAGCGCCGCCTGAGCTACGTCGCCACGCTGGAAGTGCTTCCGCAGTAATGACGTGGACCGCGATGCCGGGCACGCCCCGGCATCGCGCCTGCAGCACACCACCATGACCGATCCCCTGCTCGACATCGCCCGCCTCGGTGGCACCACCATGGGCACCACCTGGAGCGTGTCGCTGGTCGCGTCGCGCCAGCGCGACCTGCACCCGCTGCATGCTGGCATCCAGGCGCGGCTGGACGAGGTGGTCGCGCAGATGAGCACCTGGGAGCGTGGTTCGGATCTGAGTCGCTACAACCGCGCCGACGCCGGCCAATGGTGCGTGCTGCCCGCCGAAACGCGCCACGTCCTGGCCTGCGCACAGTCCATCGCTGCCGCCAGTGACGGCGCCTTCGATCCCACCGTCGGCCCGCTTGTGGCGCTATGGGGGTTCGGTGCACACGCAGGCGATCGCCACCTGCCCGATGCCAACACCCTGCAGGCCACCCGCGACCGATGCGGTTGGCAGCGCCTGCAGTGGCAGGACGATGCGCTGCTGCAACCGGGCGGGTTGGAACTGGATCTCTCTGCGATCGCCAAGGGCTTCGGCGTCGATCACGTGGCCGCCTGGTTGCCTGGACAAGGCATCACTGGCGCGCTGATCGAAGTCGGCGGCGAACTGGCCGGCTACGGCCGCAAACCGGACGGCCAGCCGTGGCGCGTACTGGTGGAATCCGCACCCGAAGAAGACGTGCACACCGATACCCCGCCACGGGTGCTGGCGCTGGACGGCAAGGCGGTGGCCACTTCCGGCGATCGCTGGCACCAGTACCAGGCCGATGGCGAGGCCTACAGTCACAGCCTCGACCCGCGTACAGGCAGACCGGTGCGGCAGGTCGCCGCGGCAGTAACCGTGGTAGCCGACGACGCCATGCACGCCGATGCCTGGGCCACCGCACTGACCGTGCTGGGTCGCGAACAGGGCATGGCGCTGGCCGAACGCGAAGGACTGGCCGCGCGCTACCTGCAACGCGCCGCAGAAGGCCCGCAGGAATTCCTCAGCAGCGCCTTCCAGCGCCTGCTCGACGGGCAGGACGCATGAGCACTCGGCCATCGCGCGCGCTGTTCGGCAACGCACTTGTACTGATCGTACTGGCGCTGATCGCCTGGGCGCTGCTGCGACTTCATCTCGGCGAAGCCTGGTGGCAGGGCGCACCGCCGGCACGGCAATCTCAGATCGCCATCATCGCCACCGCGCTGTACGCGCTGGCCTGCGCAGCACTGTGGTGGCGCAGTCGTCCGCGCGATGATGCGGCGTCCGGCGATACCGCACCGATCCTGCTGGTCTGGTCCAGCCAGACCGGCTTTGCCCGCGAACTGGCCGAACGCAGTGCCGAGGCCCTGCGCGGTGCCGGCGTGCCGGTGCGTGTGCGCGGACTGCATGAGGTCGACGCCGCGTTGCTGGCCGACAGCCAGCGCGCGCTGTTCATTGCCAGCACCACCGGCGAAGGTGACCCACCCGACCACGCCCTGCCGTTCCTGCGCGGGGTGATGGCCACGCCGCCCTCGCTGCAGCACCTGCACTACGGCGTGCTCGCACTGGGCGACCGCAGCTATGGCCACTTCTGCGGATTCGGCCACCAGCTGGACACGTGGCTGCGCCAGCACGGTGCGCATCCGCTGTTCGATGCAATCGAGGTCGACAACGCCGATCCGGCGGCACTGCGCCATTGGCAGCAGTTGCTGGGACAACTTGGCGGAGGCGCCACTGAACTGCCCGACTGGAGCCCGGCCGAGTACCAGCCGTGGACGCTGCTGCAACGCGAGCATTTGAACCCGGGCAGCCCCGGTGGTCCGGTGTACTGGTTGCGCCTGCAGCCCCCGGCCGATGCAAATGCGCAGTGGCAGGCCGGTGACATCGCCGAGATCGGCCCGCAGCACGCATCGCACACCGTGCGTGCCTGGCTGGATGCACAACGCTTCGACGCGGACACCGTGCTGGATGATGGGCAGACGTTGCTGGCACGCGTCGCGCGCTCGCACCTGCCCTCATTGGTTCCCCCGGGTGATCTGCCTGCCTTGCTGGCGACCCTGCAACCGCTGCCGCATCGCGAGTACTCGATCGCCTCGGTCATGGCCGACGGTGCGGTTGAGCTGCTGCTGCGCCGCCAGCTGCGCGCTGACGGTACACCCGGCATCGGCAGCGGCTGGCTGTGCGACCACGCTGCCATCGGCGAACCGGTACAGCTGCGTCTGCGCCGCAACGACAATTTCCATGGCGCGCCGGCCGATGCGCCGCTGCTGCTGATCGGCAACGGCACCGGCATCGCCGGCCTGCGCGCGCATCTGCACGAACGCGTACGCAGTGGCGCACGCCGCAACTGGCTGCTGTTCGGTGAGCGCACCGCCGCGCATGACTTCCACTTCGGTGAAGAACTGCAGGCGATGCTGGAAGACGGCACGCTGGCGCGGTTGGATGCGGTATTCAGCCGCGATGGCGGCGCGCATCGCTACGTGCAAGACCGGCTGCTGGCCGAAGCGGCAACGCTGCGGCAGTGGGTGGATGAAGGCGCGACGATCCTGGTCTGCGGCAGCCTGCAGGGCATGGCCCCGGCGGTGGATGCAGTGATCGAGCAGGTGCTGGGTACCGCGGGCAAGGAAGCGCTGTTGCTGGCCGGTCGTTACCGGCGCGATGTGTATTGAGGCCACCGCATCCTGGTGGGTGCGAACCGCTTTCTGGTGGGTGCGAACCTTGGTTCGCACCATGACGCGGTATCGGCGGCCCCATCCACGCATGGCGTGGATCTACTGAACAGATTCGGCTGGCGCGAACCGCATTCTGGTGGGTGCGAACCTTGGTTCGCACCGTGACGCGGTGTCGGTGGCCGCATCCACGCATGGCGTGGATCTACTGAACGGTGTGTCCAGACATGGTGGCAACCGCATTTGCAGTAGATCCACGCCATGCGTGGATAGCGCCCACGGGCGCCCAGGAATCATCCCGCCGCTGCACTGACCCGTATCGCCAGCAATTCGCCACCGCCCTGCACCGCATGACGCTGCCGTTCACCGGCCGCCAACCACGCAGTGTCTCCCGCCTGCAACGCCGGCAGGCCACTATCTGCACCAAACTCCGCCTGACCGGCCAGCAGATGCAGCGCCCAGGCAACGCCCGGTTCGCAGAAGAAGAACATCGTGCCCACCAGCGGCCGGTGCAGCAGTTCGGCCCGCAGCAGCTCGCGCTTCCACATCAGGTTGAAGTCGTGGGTGGTGCCATCGACCAGTTCGCCGTGCAGCGCTTCCTCACCGGCAAAACGCACGCGTCCGTGCGGCGGCAGCACCTCGGCCACACGGCCATCCTCGAAACGCAGGCGCACGCCATTGCCCTGCAGCAGCACCAGCTCGCGCTCCACGCCGGGGAAGGCGGAGAACGCGGCATCCTGCTCGATCTCGGCCACCGACAGGCGTAGCGCCCAGTCATCACCCTGCGCCGGCAGTCGCAGGATCTCGCGGGTCCAGCCCAAGCCGTTGCGCCAGCGTTCGCGGCGATAGTCCAGGCGGGAGATCACCTGGCTCGGAGTGTGCAACAGGGAGTCGATGTTCATCGGCGCATTGCATCATGCCGCGCGCCGTCATGCATCACCGCGTGGCGAGCGTGCCCTGGCCACCACACTCACCGCCCAGCAGCTGCGAGTGCTTCAGCCAGTCCTGGTCGGGGTAGTAGGCGAACACCATCGTGCCGCCACGCAATGCGTCGATCAGCGGCTTGGCCACCGACAGGCGTACCGCAGGGCAGCCCAGGCTGCGGCCGAGCCGCCCCTGCAGCTGCGCAGTCGCCGGGTTCACGTACGGCGCGCCGTGGATGACGATGGCGCGTTCGCGCGCGCGGTCGTTGAAGCCCGGTTCCAGCCCGGCCAGGCGCAGCGAATAGCCGTTGCCGCCCATGTAGGTCTCCTGCGCGGTGAACGCGCCGAGGCTGGACATGAAGCTGCCATCGCGGTTGGAGAAGTGTTCGGTGCGGTTCTCACCGCTGTTGCGGCCATGCGCCACCCATTCCTCGAACAGCAGGCGCTGGTGGGCCAGGTCGAACACCCACAGGCGCGGCTCGGTGGACGGCCGCGAATAATCGATCACGCTGAGGCGATCACCATTGATGCCCAGCTCCGGCCGCTGCAGCGCGCAGCGCATGGCGTGCGCCGCCAGCTGCAATACGTGGCGGTCGGCCTTGGGCGCACTGCGCGACAGCAAGGCGGCCAGATCATCGGCACTGGTGGCAAGGGCGGGCGTCTGTGCCAGCACCGGAGCACTGGCCGAGGTCGCCAGCAGGCCGAACGCGGCCAGCCGGCACAGGCGGGATGCAGTCATGGGCACAACGAAGGGACTCAGTTGCCCTTGAGGGTGGACCCTGGCGGCTCGGATTCCAAGACCGGCTGCATTCCGGATTCAGCCGGGCTTGGGCGGACCGCCGGCAGCGAGGTCACCAGCAGGGTCGTGCCCGGTACCAGCACCTGGTACAGCTGGCGGGCGAAATCGGCCGGCAACGCCATCGGCAGCGAGGGCGTGGCCAGCAGGTCCGGCGTGGCCTGGGCACGGTCCTGGCCCAGCAGCGGATAGGCCGTCCACTGGTGCAGGCGCTGGTTCGCGTCCAACGGGCTGGGCGTATCGCTGTAGCCCTGCCCCATCACGAACAGGGTGGTGCCCTGGAACGCCGGCAGGGCGTCGGCCTTCAGCGGCGACTCGCCGATCATCACGCCATCGCGCAGCACGTACAGGCGCTGGTCGTGCAGGCTGACCAGGATGCCGACCTGCCCCGCCGGCGCCGCGCTGTCGTTCCACCAGGCCTGCGCCGGCGCCCCACCCTCGGTCTCCGGCAAGGCCTGGCCACGCGCGTTGACCGGTGCCAGTACCGACGGATAGGCCAGGGTCATCGGCGAGCTCTTGGCATCGGCCACGACCACGGTGTCGCCACGCTGGGTTTCACTGAACAGCTTCTGCGCGAAGGCCTGCGGCAGCCGCACGCAGCCATGCGAGGCCGGATGACCAGGCAGGCTGCCGCCATGCAGGGCGATGCCGTCCCAGGTCAGCCGCTGCATGTAGGGCATCGGCGCGCTGTTGTAGAGGTTGGACTTGTGGTCCTTGTCCTTCTGCAGGATGGTGAACACGCCGGTCGGCGTCTCATGCCCAGCCTTGCCCGAGCTGATCGTGGTCAGGCCGATGGCAATGCCGTTGCGGTACACGTACGCGCGCTGCTCATCGAGGCTGACCACCAGCACGATCGGGCCGGTCGGTGAAATTTCCGGATGCCACAGGTATTCGCCCGGCTTGAGGTCGGTCGGTCCGCGCACTTCGGCGGTGCTGGCTGCGGCAGCGGCAGGCTTGGCGGCCGGCGTCGGCGCAGCGGCATGGCCCAGCAGCGGCAGGGCCAGTGCAAGGGCGAGCATCAGGGTAGTGGGGCGGTGCAGAAGCAACCAGCGGGGGTCCTTTCCATGCGGTGCGGCCACCGTACACCATCGACCCGTGGTGGCCGCGGCAAAACCAGGTGCCGGAAATGAAACTGCCCGGCGACACAGCCATGTGTCGTACCGGGCAATCGTTACGTCCTTGTCGGCCTGCTGCCGCCCCCTCGCATCCTGCGCTGTGGGGGTAGCGTTGCATCCTGCACGCGGCCGCGTCTGTCCTGTTTGTATCTCAGCCCCTTCCACAGGTCTGTGATGCCACCATCCTGGTGATTGGTGCCGCGTCCTGCGGCGGTCGGTGGTCACGGCCTTCCTGTCCGTGTCCGGTGAACCAGCCTCCTGCCGGTTCCGACGATTCCTGCTGTCAGCGCCTCGGTACGGTTCGCACCGGTACCGATCCGGGTACCGGATCCGCCGGCAATAACCTGTTGCCTACGGTGATCCGCTGTCGATTCCGTTCGACGATTGCTTTCCCTATCCCCTTCACCTGCGTCAGGTCCTCGACGCGATGAAACGGGCCGTGTCTGCGCCGGTGCTCGACGATCGCCTCGGCCTTGGCGGCTCCGACCATCGTCAATCCCTGCTGCAGCGCCTGGGCATCGGCGCGGTTGATGTCGATCGGTTCGGCGGCATGCGCCCCAGCGATCCACACGACCAGCACCAGTGCCCTCAACACGACACTCCAAGGCACGACGTGTATCTCCTTGTGATTCTGGCCGTCCCGACCGGCAATCCCGTCGGTAGGAACAGTGTCCGTCACCACATGCACACAGCCTATCGGTTTCCTGGATTTCTAAAAGCCAGCCAAATACCCGACGTGATGTAGGAAAAACCCTACCCGCGGCACAGGCGTAGAATGGCCGGATCAGCCCATGCAACCGGAGTTTCAGATGGACAGCGCCAAGCTCGGCCAATTCGTCAATGACAAGTGGGACAGCGAAATCGTCCCGCAGTTGGTCGACTACATCCGCATTCCCAACAAGTCGCCGATGTTCGACGCCAATTGGGTGCAGAACGGCTACATGGAACAGGCGGTCACCCTGATGGAGAACTGGGCCAAGGCCCAGCAGCTGCCCGGCCTGAAGGTTGAAGTGGTGCGTCTGGAAGGCCGTACCCCGCTGATCTTCCTGGAAATTCCGGCTACCGGCGCCGAAACCGGCGACGACACCATCCTGCTCTACGGCCACCTCGACAAGCAGCCGGAAATGACCGGCTGGGACGACGACCTCGGCCCGTGGACCCCGGTCCTGCGCGGCGACAAGCTGTATGGCCGTGGCGGTGCGGACGACGGCTACGCCATCTTCGGCTCGCTGGCAGCGGTGCTGGCACTACAGGCCCAGGGCCTGCCGCACGCCCGCTGCGTGGTGCTGATCGAAGCCTGTGAAGAGTCGGGCAGCTATGACCTGCCGGCCTACGTCGACCACCTCGCCGACCGCATCGGCAAGCCGTCGCTGGTGGTCTGCCTGGATTCGGGCTGCGCCAACTACGACCAGCTGTGGTGCACCACCTCGCTGCGCGGCCTGACCGGCGGCAACTTCACCGTGAAGGTGCTCAACGAAGGCGTGCACTCCGGCGATGCCTCCGGCGTGGTGCCGTCCAGCTTCCGCCTGCTGCGCCAGCTGCTGTCGCGCATCGAGGACCAGGACACCGGCCGCATCCTGATCGACGGCATGAACGTTGAGATCCCGGCCGAGCGCCAGGAACAGGCCAAGCGCGCCGCCGAAGTGGTCGATACCGAGATCTTCGAGAAGTTCCCGATGGTCGACGGCCTGCGTCCGATGAACGAGGACCTGACCGAGCTGGTGCTCAACCGCACCTGGCGCCCGGCACTGTCGGTCACCGGCGTGGGTGGCATGCCGCCGCTGGAATCGGCCGGCAACGTGCTGCGCCCGCAGACCTCGGTGAAGCTGTCGCTGCGCCTGCCGCCGACCGCCGATGGCAAGACCTGCGGTGAACTGCTGAAGGAAGCGCTGCTGCGCGATCCGCCGAACGGCGCGCAGGTCACTCTGGATCTGGAAAAGGCCTCCACCGGCTGGAACGCCCCGGCCATGGCGCCGTGGCTGACCCAGGCCATCGACGACGCCAGCCAGGCCTTCTTCGGCAAGCCGGCGATGTACATGGGCGAAGGTGGCTCGATCCCGTTCATGGGGATGCTGGGTGAGAAGTTCCCGGGCGCCCAGTTCATGATCACCGGCGTGCTCGGTCCGCACTCCAATGCACACGGCCCGAACGAGTTCCTGCACATTCCGATGGGCAAGAAGGTCACCGCCTGCGTGTCCAAGGTGATCAGCGAGCACTACGCCGCCAGCCTGCGCGGCGAGACCAGCGGTTCGCCGGTGGCTGCCGACAGTGGCACCCGCCACGGCGACCACGGCTGCTGCTGAATCCGGCACACCGTGACGGACGCAGCCTGGCCTTGCTAGGCTGCGTCCACCCTTGGTGGAAATCGCGCGCATGAATGGTCTGTTCGGCAGCAGCAGCTGGCTCTACATCATCCTGGTCGGCTTCTTCGTCGGCCTGCTCGGGCGATTCTTCATGCCCGGCAACAACCGCATGGGCTGCCTGCTGACCATCGTGCTGGGCATCATCGGCGCGCTGCTGGCCGGGTGGTTCGGCCAGTACATGGGCTGGTACGCCCCCGGTGAGCCGGCCGGCTTCCTCGGTGCGGTGCTGGGCGCGGTGGCCGTGCTGGCCGTCCTGCGTCTGTTCAGCGGTCGCCGCTGATCCCGCACCCTCTTCCCTTCCTGTTCCCGACGTAGGCGCGCCCGGCGCGCCCGGATATGCCTGCATGACCGAACCCACCTCCGATCCCCAGCGCAGCGCGCAGCGCCTGCAGTGGGCCCGTACCCAGCTCGATGATTCCAGTGCGGTGGTCGAACGCGCCTCGGTCGATGCCGGCATGCGCAGCTACTGGCGCACCACCAGCACGCGCGGCAGCCACATCGTGATGGATGCCCCGCCGGGGCTGGAAGATCCGCGCCCGTGGCTGCGCATGCGCGGCCTGCTGGATGACAACGGCCTGCGTGTGCCCGCGCTGCTGGCACAGGATCTGGATGCCGGCTTCCTGCTGCTGGAAGATCTCGGCGGCCCGACCCTGGCGAAGATCCTCGACGAGCGCAACGCGGACGAATGGTTCGGCCGCTCGATCGAACAGCTGCTGCGCCTGCAGGCGATCCCGGTGCCGGCCGACTTCGGCCAGTTTGGCGAAGCGCTGCTGCAGCGCGATGCCGGCCTGTTCGACGAATGGTTCCTGCAGCGCCACCTGAACCTGGAACTGGACTGCGGCGAGATTGAAGGGCTGCAGCTGGTGCACCGCCGCTTGATGGACAACGCGCTGGGCCAGGCCCAGCTGATGACCCATCGCGACTACATGCCGCGCAATCTGATGCCGGTCGAGAGTGGTCCGGCAGTGCTGGATTTCCAGGACCTGGTGCGCGGCCCGATCGCCTACGATGCGATGAGCCTGTTCAAGGACGCGTTCCTGAGCTGGCCGCTGCAGCGTGTGGACGAGTGGCTGGCGCAGTATCACGAGCGCGCCCGCAACGCCGGCCTGCCGGTGCCCGACCGTGCCACCTTCCTGCGCGATGCCGACTGGATGGGCATCCAGCGCCACGTGAAGATCCTCGGCCTGTTCTGCCGCCTGCGCTATCGCGACAACAAGGGCCATTACCTGGACGACGCGCCGCGCTTCATCAACTATCTGGATGAAGTGCTGCCGCGCTACCGCGAGCTGGCACCGCTGCAGCAGCTGCTGGAACACCGCATCAAGCCGGCGCTGACCGACCTGGCCGCACCGATGCGCGTGGCCCGATGAAGGCGCTGGTCTTTGCTGCCGGCCTCGGCGAGCGCATGCGCCCGCTGACCCTGCACACGCCCAAGCCGCTGCTGGACGTGGCCGGCAAACCGCTGATCGTCTGGCACCTGGAACGCCTGGCCGCACTCGGCGTGCGCGAGGTGGTGGTCAACACCGCATGGCTGGCCGAACAGTTTCCAGCGACGCTGGGCGATGGCAGCCAATGGGGCCTGCGCCTGCATTTCATGTACGAAGGGCAGACCCCGCTGGAAACCGGCGGCGGCATCCTCAATGCACTACCGGTGCTGGGCGACGCCCCGTTCCTGGTGGTGAACGGCGACATCTGGACCGATTTCGATTTCACCACGCTGCCGCGCGAGCCGCAGGGCCAGGCGCATCTGGTGCTGGTCGACAATCCGGTTCAGCACCCGAACGGTGACTACCGCCTCGATGCGCAGGGGTTGCTGCACCACGACCGCGAAGGACCGTGCCTGACCTATGCCGGCATCGGCGTGTATCGCCCTTCCATCGTGGCCGACTGGCACACGGTGATCGGTGATGCACCGGGCAGCGAGCGGCTGCCGCCGAAGTTCTCGGTGGTGCCGCTGCAGAAGCACTTCATGGCACAGGGGTTGATGACGGGGCAGCACCATCGCGGGCGCTGGACCGATGTCGGGACCTTGGATCGCCTGCGCGCGCTGGATGCTGAGTTGGCCGCGAACGGCTGAGCCCCTCGTGGCTGGATGCCTAATCAGTAGAGTCGAGCTTGCTCGACTGCAAAGCCGTGCTTGGCCGGGCGGGATGGGTACGCGGGGGACGCCGTGAATCCATCCATGGAGGCTTGTCCGCGGCATCCATGCCGCAGACACCCCCGCGTACCCATCCCGCCCGGCCTCTGACAGTTTCCGTGCGCGTCCAGCCACGGAAAAGAAAAAAGAAAAGCAAAAGCGGGTCGCGTCGCTATGCTCGCTCTGGTGTCGACCAAGGTCGACACCTACCACAAGCAAGACGCGTGTCGACCAAGGTCGACACCCACCAACAGCCGCGGGAACCTGTCGAAGGCGGGGTGGCTCAGGTTGCGGGGGCGTGAGCGCCATGGATGGCGCGACCGA
Organism: Stenotrophomonas sp. GD04054; assembly: GCF_029836955.1. Taxonomy (NCBI): domain Bacteria; kingdom Pseudomonadati; phylum Pseudomonadota; class Gammaproteobacteria; order Lysobacterales; family Lysobacteraceae; genus Stenotrophomonas; species Stenotrophomonas sp. GD04054. The sequence goes on from NZ_JAOECR010000039.1 coordinate 36,680, forward strand.
GGCTACATGGACGTACTTGCGCCGTCCCCCGCAACCTGAGCCACCCCGCCATCCCACGGATAGCCCGCTTTTGACGTTGACGTTGACGTTGCTTCGGCTTCGGCGGGTGCAGGGCGCAGCCCTGCAAAGCAAACCCCACCCTCAGTAACGCGGCCGGCCTTCTTCCAGCACCTGGCGCAGGAACGGCACGGTGATCCGCCGCTTCGCCGCCAGCGACTCGCGGTCCAGCCAGTCCAGCAGCGTGATCAATCCACCCAGCTCGCGACCGGTGTGCGACAGCAGCCACTCGATCGAGGCCTCGTCGATCGCCAGCCCACGCCGCAGCGCGCGCTCACGCAGCACCGCTGCCCGTCCTTCCTCATCCAGCGGCTGCAGCAGCACACGCACGCACTGGCCCAGCCGCGAACGCAGATCGGGCAGTACCAGGCCCAGTTCTTCCGGCGCCTTCTGCGCCGTGTACAGCACGGTCACGCCCGCAGCGCGCGCGCGGTTGTGGAAATCGAACAGCGCGATCTCGTCCTCGCGGTTGCCGGCCACCTCGTCCAGGCCGTCCAGCGCCACCAGCTCGCGCGCCTCCAGCCCATCCAACGCCGCACGTACGCGGCCGGCGGCGCTGGCCAGCGGTACGTAGGTCGGCAGTCGCCCGGCCTGCTCGGCGCTGGAGCACATCGCCAGTGCCTGGTGGGTCTTGCCCGTGCCCGCCGCACCTTCCAGATAGACCCAATCGTGGCTGGCACCCACCGCGATCGCGCGCAGCTGCGCCAGCGCGCCGTCCGGCGCGCCGATGAAGGTCTCCAGGCGCTGGTCCCGCGGGTAATGCAGGGCCAGCGGCAGTTGCGGCACACCCATCACTTCAGGTCGGGGCCCTTGTCGTTCGGAATGATGATATGGGGGGCATCGACCACGCCATCAAGCACGATCGCCGGCTTTTCACCCACGTACAGCTCGCTCTGGCGATAACGCTGGTGCGCGTAGCGCAGCAGCACGTTGGTCACCGCTGCCACCGGCAGCGCCAGCAGCATGCCGAGGAAGCCGAACAGCTGGCCGCCGGCCATCACCGCGAAGATCACTGCCACCGGGTGCAGGCCGATCTTGTCGCCGACAATCCGCGGGGTCAGCACGTAGCTTTCCAGCAGCTGGCCCACGGTGAACACCACGCCGACCAGGATCAGCAGCTTCAGGTCGAAGCCCTGTGCCTGCACCAGTGCGGCGACCACCGCCATCAGGATGCCGGTGGTCGCGCCCAGATAGGGAATGAAGCTGATCAGGCCGGCAATCAGGCCGATCAGCAGACCCAGCTTGAGGCCGACCAGCGACAGGCCGCCGGCATAGATCACACCCAGCGCCAGCATCACCAGGAACTGACCGCGGATGAAGGCGCCCAGCACCTCGTTGGACTCACGCGCCAATGCGCTGATGGTGCCGATCTGGTTGCGCGGAATCACCGACGCCACGCGCTCGACCAGCTTGTCCCAGTCACGCAGGAAGTAGAACGCCAGGATCGGCAGCAGCAGGATGTTGACCACCCAGGTCACCATCGCAAAGCCCGAACGCGAGACGTAGCCCATGAACGTGGTGGCAAAGCCGCCGGCCTGCTGCCAGTGGCTGCGCACCCATTCGATCAGGCGGTCCGGGTCCAGCCACTGCATCACTTCCAGGCCGGTCTTCTGCTCGAACCAGGGAATGCCCTTTTCCATCAGCCACGCCTGTGCCTGCGGCGCGACCGCAATCAGGGTGGTGATCTGGCGCTCGATCATCGGCACCAGCACCAGCAGCAGCGCCACGATCACCAGCACCATCGCCGCGAACACCAGCACCACGCCGGTCATGCGCGAACGGCCGGTGGCCTCGATGCGGTCCACCAGCGGATCGCCCAGCCAGGCCAGCGCCAGCGCCAGCACGAACGGGGTCAGGATCGGCGCCAGCAACCACACCACCCAGCCGATCAGGCCGGCGAACAGGATGTACTTCAGGCGGCGCAGGAACTGCGCGATTTCCGCTTCCGGGGTCAGGTTCATCGCAGGCGGTACTCGTTGCTGACCGGCGCAGCGACCGGGGCACCGGTGGTGTCGTCGATCGGCGTCGGCAGGGCCGGCAGCGGTGCGCTCGGCACCAGCACGCCGTTGTCGCCCAGCATGCGGTTGAAGCCGGCCAGGCCGGTGGTCATCTCCAGGCTCAGCTCCAGCTGGCCGGCCGAAGCGTGCAGCGGGGTGACGTTGCGCACCACCGGCACCTCACGCAGGCCGGCAGCCAGGCGCAGGTAGTCGTCGGCACTGTTGATGCCGGTGACCACCACCCGATAGGTGCCGGCCTGGCCGACGGCCGCGCCGGCCTTGGCATAGCGCTTGACCAGCGCATCGGCGGCACCATCGGCACCGGCGGCCATCGCGCGCATGGCGTTGGCGTCCTTGCTGGTCCACTTGTTCAGCTCACGGCCGTTGTCGACGAACACCCAGTCCGCCTGCCAGCCGCCATTGGCGCGGTACAGCTTGCCGATCAGCTGCATCGGCGGCGAGTAGCGCGAAGAGGCACGGGCCACGGCGGCACTGTCCTGGCGCCAGATGGCACCGGCCAGCGCCTGTTCGGCGGCACCACCGCTGGGCAGGCCCAGCTTGTAGCCGCGTTCAATGGCGCGGTTCAGCAACGGGCGGGCGGCGTTGGCCTGCTGCACGCTGACCAGGCGCGGACCGCTGCCGTCATCGACGGCCAGCCACAGCACCGGCTTCGGCCGCGGCTGCGGCCACAGCGGCAGGCCCAGCGCCGACACCAGCGAATCGACATCGTCCTCGCGGAAGCGGGCCACCAGCAGGGTGCGGAAGCTGGGGGCGCCACTGGCGCTCACGCTCTGGTCCTGCTTGTAGTCGTAGCTGGCCACGTAATCCTTGGCATTGCGCAGCGCCTGCGCCACGCCAGGGCGCGACATCACGCTGCGATCGCCGGACAACTTGCCCAGTACAACGCTCAAGGCGCGGGCCAGCGCACCGTTGCGGTCGGCTTCGGCCTGGCTGTTGACGGGCACTTCGGCCTCGTACGCGCCAGTGGCGGTGGCAACATCACCCTCGGTGCGCAGGCCGCTCTGGGCCATCGTGGCCACCGGCAGGCTCAGCGCAAGGAGCAGGGTCAGAATCAGGCTGCGGCGCATCAGGACATCCATTGGCTCGACGTATCCGGGGGAATTGTTGCCCGAATACGGCCTTTGCGCCAATGCGGCCTGTTAAAATCGCCCGTTCAACCCCTGCCAGCGCCGACGCCCGTGACCAACACCCCGTCTTCCGCCCCCTCCCCCCTCACCTACCGTGACGCGGGTGTCGACATCGACGCCGGCAACGCGCTGGTCGAGCGGATCAAGCCCCTGGTCAAGCGCAGCTTCCGCCCGGAAGTGATGGGCGGCCTGGGCGGCTTCGGCGCCCTGTTCGACCTGTCCAACAAGTACCGCGAGCCGGTGCTGGTGTCGGGCACCGACGGCGTGGGCACCAAGCTGAAGCTGGCCCACCAGCTGAACCGCCACGATACGATCGGCATCGATCTGGTCGCCATGTGCGTGAACGACGTGCTGGTGCAGGGTGCCGAACCGCTGTTCTTCCTGGACTACTTCGCCACCGGCAAGCTGGACATCGACACCGCCGCGGCGGTCGTGGGCGGCATCGCCAACGGCTGCACCGAGGCCGGCTGCGCGCTGATCGGCGGCGAAACCGCTGAAATGCCCGACATGTATGCCCCGGGCGAGTACGACCTGGCCGGCTTCACCGTCGCCGCCGTCGAGAAGAGCGAGCTGAAGGATGGCGCCAGCGTGGCTGCCGGCGATGTGCTGATCGGCATCGCTTCGTCCGGCCCGCATTCCAACGGCTACTCGCTGGTGCGCCGCATCTACGACCGCGCCGGCCGCCCGGCCGAGCTGGAGCTGGAAGGCGGCGTGAAGCTGGTCGATGCGCTGATGGCGCCGACCCGCCTGTACGTGAAGCCGATCCTGTCGCTGCTGAAGTCGCACGGCGCGGCCATCCACGGCATGGCCCACATCACCGGTGGTGGCCTGACCGAGAACATCATCCGCGTGGTGCCCGAAGGCCTCGGCCTGGACATCCAGGCCTCGTCCTGGACCCTGCCGCCGGTGTTCCAGTGGCTGCAGAAGGAAGGCGCGGTCGCCGACAGCGAGATGTGGCGTACCTTCAACTGCGGTATCGGCTTCGTGCTGATCGTGGCGCCGGACCAGGTGGCCGCGGTATCCGATGCGGTCAAGGCGCAGGGCCTGGAGCACTGGACCATCGGCCAGGTGGTCACCGCCGAAGGCGCCGAGCGCGTCCACATCGCCTGATCCCGACAACCCAGGAGCCCGCATGGACGCAACGCCCCCCTTGTCGCCCGCCCCCGTGCCGCCGCCGCTGGCGACGGTACCGGTGTTCAACGCGCAGGATGCCGACCACCTGCGCATGCTGGCCATCGCGCACTACGTGGTCGGCGGCCTGATCGTGCTGTTCTCGCTGATCTTCATCATCCACATCGTGCTGGGCATCACCGCGCTCACCGGCAACCTGCCGATGAATTCCGGCGGCCAGCCGTCGTCGCCGGCCGAACAGCGCCTGTTCGGCTGGATGTTCACCCTCATCGGTTGCGTCGCCGTATTCGGTGGCGTCACCCTGGGCGCGTTCGTCGCCTATGCCGGACGCTGCCTGGCCCAGAGACGCCGCTACCTGCTGTGCCTGATCGCGGCCGGCCTGGCCTGCCTGTTCACCCCCGTCGGCACGGTGCTGGGGGTGTTCAGCCTGATCACCCTGCTGCGCCCGCAGGTGAAGGCCGCCTTCGACCTTCCCGCCACGCCCGCATGACCGCCTCCGGCAATCCGCCGCCGCTGCCGCATCAGACCCTGGCGCAGTTGCAGCTGACCAGCCATCTGCAGACGCTGAAAGTGCTGTTCTACGCGTTGGCCGGCTTCCATTGGTTCGCCACAGTGGCGTTCCTTGGCCTCAGCGGATGGGTGGCCCACTCGCGCGGGCTGGACGACGCCTGGATGCTGACCACGGTCTATGCGTCCATCGCAGTGCTGGCGGCCGTGCTGGGGTTCGTGCAGTTGTATACCGCGCGCCAGCTGTCACATCGCACCGGGCTGGCCTGGTGCCGGCGCGCGGCGTGGCTGGGCGTACTGGCCGGCCCGCTGGGCATGGCCTTGGCCGCCTATGCCTGGGTGTTCCTGTCCAAACCTGACATGGCCGCGCTGTTCGACCGCGGCGACCACCTCAGTGTCTGAACCTGCCGGCAGACGCCCCGTCCTTTCCTGATCGATTTCCCATGTCCGCGCCTGCCCTCCCGACGTCCGCTTCGCCCACCACCCACCGTTTCTCGGGCCCCAAGAAGCTGGCCTTTGCCGCCGTGCTGGCGGTGTTCGCAATCAGCTGGGTCCACCCGCTGTGGCCTACCGAACAGGCCCTGCACAGCACCCTGACCGTGATCGGGCTGGCCGCGCTGCTGTGGGTCGACCGTCGCGGTGGCTGGCTGGGCAACGGTGCCTTCATCGCGATCTGCGGCTTCATCGCCCTGCACTGCGTGGCCGCGCGCTGGCTGTATTCCAACGTGCCCTACGACGCCTGGGCGCAGACGCTGAGCGGCTGGTCGCCGAATGCGGCCTTCGGCTGGCAGCGCAACCATTTCGATCGCCTCATCCACTTCCTGTTCGGCGTCTGCTTCACTCCTGCGCTGCTGCAGCTTGCCCGTCATGCGTGGCCGGCGCTGCGCCTGGGCCAGGCCTTCACCCTGGCGGTGATGACGGTGATGTGTGCCAGCCTGGTCTACGAATGGTTCGAGTGGGCCATCGCGCTGGCGCTGTCGCCGGATGCTGCCGAGGCCTACAACGGGCAGCAGGGCGACATGTGGGACGCGCACGCCGACATGCTGATGGCCACCCTCGGCAGCCTGCTGATCTGGCCGCTGATCCGCCGGAGCGCCCAGCAGTGACCGCGACCACCCGCATTGCCGTGCTCGCCTCCGGTCGCGGCAGCAACCTGCAGGCCATCCTCGATGCCATTGCCGACGGCCGACTGCCCGCCGAGGTGGTCGGCGTGTTTTCCGACCGCCCCGCCGCAGAGGCCCTGCAGCGCGTCGCACCGAACCTGCGCTGGGCGCATGCACCGAAGTCCTTCAGCGACCGCGCCAGCTACGAGCAGGCGCTCGGCGATGCGCTGGCCGCAGTACAACCGGACTGGATCGTCTGCGCCGGCTACATGCGCATCCTCGGCGCGGCCTTCGTACAGCGCTTCAATGGCCGGCTGGTCAACATCCATCCATCGCTGCTGCCGCTGCACAAGGGCCTGGACACCCACGCACGGGCGCTGCAGGCGGGCGACGCCGAGCACGGTGCCAGCGTGCATCTGGTCGTGCCCGAGCTGGATGCGGGCGCCGTGCTGGCGCAGGTGCGGGTGCCGGTGCTGCCCGGCGATGACGCCGACAGCCTGGCCGCGCGCGTGCTGGCGGTGGAGCATCCGCTGCTGATCGCCACCCTGCAGCTGTTGTGCGCCGGCCGCCTGGCTGAACGGGAGGGCCAGCCGCAACTGGACGGTCACCCCCTGTTTAGCCCGTTGGCCCTAGATTCCGCCGGGAACCTGAACCGGTAGTCCCCATGCACACGCCCCGCTGACTGCGGGGCTGGCATCCTGCCCCCCTCCTGCGGTCCCTGTCCTCCATGAAGACCACGACCCTGCTGTCCACTCCATTGCTGTTGTCGCTTGCCGTGTTCCCCGGCGTGGGCTGGGGCCAGGCACAGGCGCCCGCCACCCCGCCGGCACCCGTCCCCGCAGCGCAGCCGCCAGCCGATGCGCCGGCCGTACCGATGCCACCGGCACTGGCCTGGGAGCCACCGCCGCTGCAACCGTTCAGCGCCACCTACCAGGCCTTCTACAAGGGCAAGGAAGCGGGCGATGCCAGCATGCAGGTCACCCACACCGGCGGCAGCCAGTGGCGGGTGGACATGCAGGTGGTCGGCCGCCGCGGCTTTGCCAGCGTGCTGGGCCTGAACATCGAACAGAGCACAGTGTTCGAGGAGCGCAGCGGCGTGTATGCGCCGCTCAGCCAGAGCACGGTGCGCAAGGGCCTGTTCCTGGGCAAGAAGGCGGTCGGCACCTACAACTGGCAGGCCGGCACCGCGCAATGGACCGGTGACGTCAAGAAGGAACGCGCGCAACCGATCCCGCTGCAGGCAGGCGACCAGAGCGCGCTGCTGATCAACCTGGCGATCATGCGCGATGCGCGTCCAGGCGCCTCCATGCATTACCGCTACGTGGACATGGGCAAGGTCCGCGAACACGACTACCAGGCCGCGCCGCAGACCGAGAACGTCGAGGTCGGCGACCTGTCCTACAACGCACTGCGGGTCTACCGGACCAACGGTGGCAGAAACGAAACCATTCTCTGGATCGCCAACGGTGTCCCCACCCCGGTGCGCATCCTGCAACGCGAAGACGGCGAAGACCGCGTCGATCTGCGCCTGATCGAATACCAAGGAGTCTGAGCATGAATACCCTGACCCGCCCCCTCACCTGGATCGCAGCCGCTGCCCTGACCGTGGCCAGCCTGCCGGCCATGGCGCTGGAACCGTTCAAGGCCGATTACCTGGCCAGCTACATGGGCATGCAGGCCAACGGCACCATGACCCTGGCCAGCGAAGGCAGCAACAAGTGGCGCTACAGCCTGCAGGTGAAGAACCAGCTGGCCGACCTCAGCCAGAGCACGGTGTTCGAGGAAGTGCGTGGCCAGCTGCGCCCGCTCAGCAGCCAGGACCGTTCGGCGCTGCTGGTGAAGAAGCGCAACGTGCAGGCCAACTACAACTGGACCAGCAACCAGGCCACCTGGACCGGTGACATCAAGCCGGATCGCGCTGGCCCGATTGCGCTGAAAGCCGGTGACATGGACGCGCTGCTGATCAACCTGGCGATCGCCCGTGACCTGGCGGCGGGCAAGCCGCTGACCTATCGCATGGTCGACGAAGGCCGCATCAAGAACATGACGTACCGTGTGATCGGCAAGGAATCGATCACCGTGGGCGGCAAGAGCTACGAGGCCACCAAGGTCTCGCGCGCCGACGGCAACAAGGAGCTGATCGCCTGGATCGTGCCGGAATTCCCGGTGCCGGCGCGCATGCTGCAGCGTGAGAGCGGCCGCGATGCGCTGGACCTGACCATCAAGGCGATGAACTGACCGGAGATCCACGTCATCCACGCATGGCGTGGATCTACTTCACGTTCCAGTAGATCCACGCCATGCGTGGATGGGTGTATCCCAAAGAAACGCCCGCTTTCGCGGGCGTTTTCTTATTTCTTCGCTTCAGCCGGTTTCTGTTCCTCGGCCGGCTTGAACTCGGTCCGGCAGTCCACGCGGATCTGCTCACCGGTGCTGCGCCAGACGAAGGTGCGGCAATGACGGTTGCCGTCCTGGCTGTCGTTCACTGCGACCGCATAGAACGACTCGATGATTTCATCACGCGAGACCGTGCCATCGCCGTTCCAGTCCATGTCCTTCTGCTCGATGCCCTGGGTGATGGCGATGTTGGCGTACCAGGCATAGCCCAGCCACGCCAGCACGATCAGCACCAGGGCCAGCAGCGCCTTGCGACGCGGGCTGAACTTGCCGCGCAGGATCATGGCACGCGCCGGATGGTGGCACCGAGCGAAGACAGCTTCTCTTCGATGTTCTCGTAGCCACGATCAAGGTGGTAGATCCGGTCGATGGTGGTATCGCCGCTGGCCATCAGGCCGGCCAGGATCAGCGAGGCCGAGGCGCGCAGGTCGGTGGCCATCACCGGCGCGCCGCTCAGGTGCTCGTTGCCACGCACGATGGCGGTATGCCCTTCGACCTGGATGTCCGCGCCCAGGCGCAGCAGTTCGTTGACGTGCATGAAACGGTTCTCGAAGATCGTTTCGTTGATCACGCCCACGCCGTCGGCCACGCAGTTGAGCGCCATGAACTGCGCCTGCATGTCGGTCGGGAATGCCGGGTACGGCGCGGTGGTCAGGTTGACCGCCTTCGGCCGCTTGCCCTGCATGTCCAGGGTGATGGTGTCTTCGGTGGTCTCGATCTTCGCACCGGCTTCGACCAGCTTGGACAGCACCGCGTCCATGGTGTTCGGGCGCGCACGGTTGACCGTGACCTTGCCACCGGTCATCGCTGCGGCCACCAGGAAGGTGCCGGTCTCGATGCGGTCGGGCAGCACTTCATGGCGGCCGCCGGACAGGCGCTCGACGCCTTCGATCACCAGGCGGGCAGTGCCCAGGCCTTCGATCTTCGCGCCCAGCGCGATCAGGCAGTGCGCCAGATCGGTCACTTCCGGTTCCATCGCGCAGTTGTCGAGGATGGTGGTGCCTTCGGCCAGCACCGCGCCCATCAGCACATTCTCGGTGCCGGTGACGCTGACCATGTCGAAGGTGAAGTGCCCCCCCTTCAGTCGCTTGGCGGTGGCCTTGATGAAGCCGTTCTCGACCACGATCTCGGCACCCAGCGCCTGCAGGCCCTTGATGTGCTGGTCGACCGGACGCGAACCGATCGCGCAGCCGCCCGGCAGCGATACTTCGGCCGCGCCGAAGCGGGCCAGCAGCGGGCCCAGCACCAGGATCGAGGCGCGCATGGTCTTGACCAGCTCGTACGGTGCCACGTGCTGGTTGACCGAACGCGGGTCGACCACGATCGCACTGCCGCGCGACAGCGTGCCCTGGTCGATGGTGACCTTGGCGCCCAGCTCGCCCAGCAGCTTCACCGTGGTGACCACGTCGTGCAGGTGCGGCACGTTGGTGATCTCCACCGGCGCATCGGCCAGCAGGGTCGCGCAGAGAATGGGGAGGACGGCGTTCTTGGCGCCGGAGATGCTCACTTCACCGTGCAGCGCAGCGCCGCCGGTCACAACGATCTTGGCCATGTATTCGGGATCTTCTGCGGTTCAGCCGGCTTCGGCCGGGGTCACGGTTTTCAGCGCCAGCGCGTGGATCGCGCCGCCCATCAGGTCGCCCAGCGTGGCATACACCATGCGGTGGCGAGCCAGCGGCATCTTGCCGGCGAAGGCCTCGCAGACCACGGTCGCTTCGAAATGCACGCCATCGTCGCCCTGCACGTCGGCGCGGGCGCCGGGCAGGCCGGTTTCGATCAGATTGCGGATGGTGTCGGCGTCCAACGGGCTTTCCTAATAAAATGTGCCTCCATTCTACTTCCGCTGCGTGGCGTCCGCATGGCCGAATCCCTGTTGCCCCCCCGTTCCGTCGACCCTGCCGGCCTGGTCGCCAGCGGCCGCCGCGTCTTCGAGATCGAGCGGCAGGCGCTGGACGCCGTGGCCGACCGCCTTGGCGAGGCGTTCCAGCAGGCCTGCCAGGCGATCCTGGCCAGCCGCGGCCGGGTGGTCGCCACCGGCATGGGCAAGTCCGGGCACATCGCCCGCAAGATCGCCGCCACCCTGGCGTCCACCGGTACGCCGGCGTTCTACGTGCACCCGGGTGAAGCCGGCCACGGCGACCTCGGCATGATCACCGAGGACGACGTGGTGCTGGCCCTGTCCTATTCGGGCGAGTCAGACGAGGTGCTGATGCTGCTGCCGGTGCTCAAGCGCCAGGGCAACGTGCTGATTTCCATGACCGGGCGCCCACAGTCCAGCCTGGCCACCGCCGCCGACATCCACCTGGACGTGAGCGTGCCGGCCGAGGCCTGTCCGCTGGCGCTGGCGCCGACCTCCAGCACCACCGCCTCGCTGGCGATGGGCGACGCGCTGGCGGTGGCCCTGCTCGATGCGCGCGGCTTCACCGCCGACGATTTCGCCCGTTCACACCCGGCCGGCAGCCTCGGCCGCCGCCTGCTGCTGCACATCACCGACGTGATGCACACCGGCGACGACCTGCCCAGCGTGGGCGCCGACGCCAGTCTCAGTGAAGCGCTGATGGAGATGAGCCGCAAACGGCTGGGCATGACCGCCGTGGTCGATGCCGGCGGCGTGCTGATCGGCCTGTTCACCGACGGCGACCTGCGCCGCGCGCTGGACAGCGCGCTGGACGTGCGCACCGCGAAGATCGCCGATGTGATGACGCGCAACCCACGCACCATCGGCGCCGACCAGCTGGCGGTGGAGGCGGCCCGGCTGATGGAGACCCACAAGATCACCGGCCTGATCGTGGTCGATGGCCAGGGCCGTGCGGTCGGCGCCCTGAACATTCATGACCTGTTGCGGGCCCGGGTGGTTTAACCGACAGTCCGTAGACCCCATTCAGTCTGTACTGCCCCACCCGAACCCACCGAGCCTGCCGCCCTGATGCCCTGGTCCCCCTTGCCCGCCTTCCCTGCCCACCTGCATGCCGCCGCGGCCCGTATCCGCCTGGCCTGCTTCGACGTGGACGGCACCCTCACCGACGGTCGGCTGTACTACGACAAGGACGGCAACGAGAGCAAGGCGTACTTCGTGCAGGATGGCCTGGGCCTGAAACTGCTGCAGCAGCACGGCATCCACCCCGTGCTGATCACCGCGCGCAACAGCCAGTCCGCGCTCAAGCGCGGCGCCGACCTCGGCATCGACACCCAGATCGCCGTGGGCGACAAGCTGGCCAGCGTGCAGGCGCTGTGCGCGCAGCATGGCATCGGCCTGGAACAGGTGGCCTTCATGGGCGATGACCTTCCGGACCTGGCGCCGCTGGGCGCGGTCGGCCTGGCGGTGGCGCCGGCCAACGCCCATCCGTGGATCGCCGAGCGCGTGCACTGGCAGACCCGTGCCGATGGCGGGCGTGGCGCCGCGCGCGAGCTGTGCGACATCCTGCTGGCCGCGCAGGGGCATGTGGATGCGGTGCTGGCGAGGTTCGGCGCATGAACCTGCCGACCGTGAACTGGCGCACCCTGCTCGGCATCGGCCTGCTGCTGGCCGCCCTGCTGAGCAGCTGGGCGGCGCTGCGCAACCGCGACAAGGGGCCAGCCAGTGGCGGCCAGGAAGTGGGCGTGGATTACATCCTGCACGACTTCCAGATCGTCGCCCTGGATGAGCAAGGCAAGGAATCGACCACTCTCCGCGCACCGTTGCTGGAACGCCAGCGCGGTGACCAGACCATCAACATCGCCACGCCGTTGTTCGAGATGCCGGACAAGGATGGCAGGCACTGGACCCTGCGTGCCGAAACCGGCTGGCTCAGCGCCAAGGGCGACGAGATGAAGCTGCGCGGCAATGTCGCCGGCGACAGCCCGGTCGGCCCGGGCACGGTGCCGACCACCTTCCGCACCGACCATCTGGACGTGTTCCCGAAGGAAAACCGCGCCCGCACCGACGCCCTGGTGACCATGACCCGCCCGGGCATGGAACAGTCCGGCGTCGGCTTCGAAGTGGATTCGAAGAACAACACGTATCATTTCCTCAGCCAGTCCAAGGGCCGCTACACGCCCAAACGCTGATTCC